>CALJDH010000109.1 GCA_938023895.1 uncultured Aliiroseovarius sp. | reverse complement strand
CCCGCCATGTTGGCGTGACGCATAACGTCGCCAGTTCGGTCTACACCCGGACCTTTGCCGTACCACAATCCGAAGACGCCATCGCGCGCACCTTCACCGCGCACTTCTGCCTGTTGGCTCCCCCACAAAGCGGTGGCGGCCAGATCTTCGTTCAGGCCCGGCTGGAACAGGATGTCATTTTCGCCCAGCACGCCTTGGGCCCGCGACATCCACAGGTCCACCGCCCCCAATGGGGATCCGCGATACCCAGTCACATAGCCGGACGTATCCAACCCCGCGCGCCGATCGCGTTCTCGCTGTGTCAGCATCAGACGAACCAGCGCCTGCGTGCCGTTCAACAACACCTGATCTTTCGACAGATCAAACCGGTCATTCAGAGTGATTTCTGGCTTGCCCATGCCGTACCTCCCAATACGAAAAGCTTGCTGGAGTCGGATCTCCAATTTAGGTCATAATATACGACCTATTGCTTATAGGTCAATATATATGACCCATCAAAAGGGGTCCAATCACAATCCGTTCTGGCATTCATCACGATTCTGATGGTAGCAGTATGTACAGGTTACACGCTAACAGGGATTGGTTCGTCCGTCATGGACTGGGATAAACTCAGAATATTTCACGCCGTTGCAGATGCAGGGTCGCTGACCCATGCGGGCGACGCGCTTCATTTGTCCCAATCTGCCGTCTCGCGCCAAATTCGCGCGCTCGAGGAAGGGCTGAACGCCACTCTGTTTCACCGCCATGCGCGTGGATTGATTCTGACCGAACAGGGCGAGCTTCTGTTTGACGCCACCAAAGCGATGAACCACCGCCTCGAAGCCGCCGTTGCCCGCATTCGGGACAGCAAGGAAGAGGTTTTTGGCGAACTGCGGGTTACGACCACAACTGCCTTTGGCTCGATGTGGCTAGCCCCGCGCCTGCCCAAGCTTTACGAGGCCTATCCGGATCTGCGCATTGACCTGATGCTTGAAGAGCGCGTTTTGGATCTGCCCATGCGCGAGGCCGATGTGGCCATTCGCATGAAAGAGCCCAGCCAGGCGGACCTGATCCGCAAACGGTTGATGGACGTACATATGCGACTCTACGCAACCCCGAGCTATCTTGAGGCCAACGGCACGCCCGAAACACTTGAGGATCTGTCGAAGTTTCGCCTGATCTGCCAGAACACCTCGGCTGCGCAAGTCAGCGCAGGGGCCGCTTTGGTGCGCGAGCTTCTGACCTATGATGTCGGATCGCTGCTGACTGTGAACAACTATTTTGGTGTGCTGCAATCCGTCCTGAACGATCTAGGGATTGGCGTCCTGCCGGACTATATCACGCATGATTTCCCGCAACTGACGCGCGTTCTGCCGGATATCGAAAGCAAGGACATCCCTGTTTATCTGGCCTATCCCGAAGAATTGCGGGCCTCGAAACGGATCGAAGCCTTCCGGGATTTTGTCACATCAGAACTGGCTGCGCAGCGCCGCAGCATGGCAAGCTAAGAAATACATTCGCGATTAATGATGCGAACACGCAACACTCGCTGACACGTATTTTGGCCTTATTTTGCTCGCCCTGCCGTTCCTTTACCGCGTTAAGTTTATATAATCATTGAACTATCTGAAGGGGAGTTGACCCTAGGGCAGGAACTCGTCGGCAAAACGCGCCTTAGGCATGCGCAAAATGCATAGCTGCAATGCAGCATTTTACCTTGAAGCGACTCATCCCCCCCCCTAAATCAGGTTCAAAGCCGATGGTTGAGCATCGCTCTAGTCGGTTTTTACCTCCCTGTTGGACTTGGCCGGGCTTTGCCCGGCCTTTTTTTTGCCTGAACGCCGCATGTTCCCGCAAAACAAGGCATCAAACACTTCCCCAAAGCCCGCCCTTCCCCTAAAAGGCCCGCAACTGACATGTGCATTCGCTCCAAATGCGAGTCGATGTCGATGCAACGCCGAAGGGGACCCCGCATGAGCGAGCCGAAAATCACCACTGATCTGATTGAAGCACATGGCTTGAAACCTGATGAGTACGAGCTGATCCTCGAAATCATCGGACGCGAGCCGACCTTCACGGAACTGGGCATCTTCTCGGCCATGTGGAACGAACACTGTTCCTACAAGTCGTCGAAGAAATGGCTGCGCACCCTGCCGACCGAAGGCCCTCAGGTCATCTGTGGTCCGGGCGAAAACGCGGGCATCGTGGATATCGGTGACGGTCAGGCCATCGTGTTTAAGATGGAAAGCCACAACCACCCCTCCTACATCGAGCCCTATCAAGGTGCCGCGACCGGCGTGGGCGGCATTCTGCGTGACGTCTTCACCATGGGCGCCCGCCCGATTGCCGCAATGAACGCGCTGAGCTTTGGCGAGGTGGATCACCCCAAGACCAAGCGTCTGGTCAACGGCGTGGTTGAAGGCATCGGCGGCTACGGCAACTGTTTCGGTGTTCCCAACGTGGGCGGCGAAGTCCGCTTCCACCCGGCCTATAACGGCAACTGCCTTGTGAACGCATTTGCGGCTGGTCTGGCGGATGCAGACAAGATTTTCTATTCGGCCGCGTCGGGCGTCGGTATGCCCGTTGTGTATCTGGGCGCGAAAACCGGCCGCGACGGTGTTGGCGGTGCGACCATGGCCTCGGCCGAGTTCGATGACACGATCGAAGACAAGCGTCCCACCGTTCAGGTCGGCGACCCCTTCACCGAAAAACGCCTGATGGAAGCCACTCTTGAGCTGATGCAGACCGGCGCGGTGATTTCGATCCAGGATATGGGCGCCGCTGGTCTGACCTGTTCGGCTGTCGAGATGGGCGACAAGGGTGGTCTGGGCGTCAAGCTGAACCTTGAAGACGTTCCGCAGCGCGAAGACAACATGACCGCCTACGAAATGATGCTGTCGGAAAGCCAAGAGCGGATGTTGATGGTTCTGAAGCCGGAACTGGAAGCAGAAGCCCGCGCCGTGTTCGAAAAGTGGGATCTGGACTTCGCCATCGTCGGCGAAACCATCGCCGAAGACCGCTTCCTGATCATGCACCACGGCGAAGTGAAAGCCGACCTGCCACTGTCGCCCCTGTCGGGCCGCGCGCCTGAATATGACCGCCCATGGGTCGAAACCCCGGCGGCAGAAGATCTGGCAGACGTTCCAGAAATCGACGCGATTGATGGCCTGAAAGCGCTGATCGGCTCGGCCAACCACGCCGCCAAACAATGGGTCTATGAACAATATGACCACATGGTTATGGCCGACACCGTGCGTGCCCCCGGTCTGGGTGCAGGCATCGTGCGCGTTCATGGCACCGACAAGGCGGTTGCCTTCACCTCGGACGTGACGCCGCGCTATGTAAAAGCCAACCCGTTGGAAGGCGGTCGTCAGGCCGTGGCCGAAGCCTATCGCAACCTGACCGCTGTTGGCGCCAAGCCGCTGGCCACCACTGACAACCTGAACTTCGGCAACCCCGAAAAGCCCGAAATCATGGGTCAGTTCGTTGGCGCCATCAAAGGCATCGGTGAAGCTGTGGCCGCGCTGGACGTGCCCATCGTCTCGGGCAACGTCTCGCTTTATAACGAGACTGACGGCCAAGCGATCCTGCCCACCCCGACCATCGGCGCAGTGGGTCTGCTGGACAGTCTTGATGAGATGATCGACGGCGTAGCCCGTGATGGTCATGTGGCCATGGTCGTCGGCGAGACCAACGGCCATCTGGGTCAATCGGCGCTGCTGGCCGAAGTCTTCAACCGCGAAGACGGCGACGCGCCGCATGTCGATCTGGACGCTGAGAAACGCAATGGCGACTTCATCCGCGCCAACCGCGAACTGATCAAAGCCTGTTCGGACCTTTCGGATGGCGGTCTGGCGCTGGCTGCGTTCGAGATGGCGGAAGCTGGTGAAGTCGGCGTTCAGCTGGACGCCTCGGACACGCCCACCCTGTTCGGTGAAGATCAAGCCCGCTATCTGGTGGCCTGTAACTTCGATCAGGCCGAGGCGCTGATGATCGAAGCTGGCCGCGCTGGCGTTCCGATCACCACGGTTGGACGTTTCACCGGTGACAGCGTGAAAATGGGCGGCTCGGAAGCCCCCTTGGCGGAATTGGCGCAGATCTTCCGCACCGGTTTTGATCAGGCGCATTCGTAAATGACAGGCCCGGTGCCACTGGCCCAGGATCCCGCGACGCTAACCGCCGATTGCGCGGGCTGCATGGGGCTGTGCTGCGTGTCTCCGGGCTTTGACGCGGGCGATGATTTCGCCTTCGACAA
>CALJDH010000108.1 GCA_938023895.1 uncultured Aliiroseovarius sp. | reverse complement strand
GGGGCAGGGGGCCGAGGTTCAAGTGGTCCCAGGTGTCTCTAACACGGGCTATTCTACCCATTCGCAGGGCAATGTGATTTCGTTGAGCCAGACTTCGGAAACCGCGTCCCACGCGATGAGCTTGTCCCCGCGCGCCTCGCTTTGACCCCATTGTTTGCAGCGTCATAAATCTGTTACGCCTTCGACATATCCCGCAGGAACGGGATCCATCGAAAGGGGCATGACATGACACGTATCGCAATCAACGGACTTGGCCGTATGGGCAAACTGGTTCTGCGGGACCTGATCGACAACGGTGCCCCCGGAGAAATCGTGCTGCTGAACGACCCCGTGGGCAATGCCGAACAGCATGCTCATCTGCTGGAATGGGACACCGTGCATGGGCGTTGGCCGGCCGAGTTCTCGGCGGGTGAAGACAGCATCACGATCAACGGTCAAGAAATGAAGCTGACCGGATCGTGGACGCTGGACGCACTTCCGCTGGAAGAGCTGGGCGTTGATATGGTGATCGACTGCACCGGCGCGTTCAGAACCAATGAAAAGCTGGCCCCCTACTATGCGGCTGGCGTCAAAAAGGTGATCGTCTCTGCCCCCGTGAAGGAAGAGAACGCCCTGAACATCGTTTATGGCGTGAACCACAACCTCTATGACGGGCATGATCTGGTGACAGCGGCGTCCTGTACGACGAACTGTCTGGCCCCGGTGGTGAAAGTGCTGCTGGATCGGATCGGCATCAAACACGGTTCGATGACCACGATCCATGACGTGACCAACACGCAAACCATCGTGGACCGCCCCGCCAAGGATCTGCGCCGCGCGCGTTCCGCGCTGAACTCGCTGATTCCGACCTCGACCGGGTCGGCCAAGGCGATCACGCAGATTTTCCCCGAACTGACCGGGCGTCTGAACGGCCACGCCGTGCGCGTGCCGTTACTGAATGCCTCGCTGACCGATTGCGTGTTCGAGGTCGAGCGTGAAACCACCGCCGAGGAAATCAACGCCTTCTTCAAAGAGGCCGCCGAGGGCGATCTGAATGGCATTCTGGGCTACGAGGAACGCCCGCTTGTGTCTGCCGATTACACCAACGATCCGCGCAGCTCGATCATTGACGCGCTGTCGACGATGGTAATCAACGGCACGCAGGTGAAGATCTATGCTTGGTACGACAACGAATGGGGTTACGCCTGCCGTCTGGCCGATGTCGCCCGCATGGTCGGAGCCTCGATGTGACCCTAACCGAGCCCAAACAGGGGCTTGCCGCATATATCGCCGTCACAGCCGCCTATTGGGCGTTTATGCTGTCAGATGGCGCGCTGCGGATGCTAGTACTGCTGCATTTCCACACGCTGGGCTTCTCGCCCTTCACCTTGGCGTGGCTGTTCCTGCTCTATGAGTTCATGGGCGTTGTGACCAACCTGTCCGCGGGATGGATTGCCGCGCGGTTCGGCCTGACCTCGACGCTCTATGCGGGTCTATCCTTGCAGATTGTGGCCCTTATTGCCTTGTCGCAGCTATCGACAGAGTGGGCAGTCGCGACTTCGGTCATCTATGTGATGGTGGTGCAGGGCATGTCCGGCGTGGCCAAGGACCTGTCCAAGATGTCGTCCAAAAGCGCTGTGAAGCTGCTGGCGCCCGAGGGCGACGGGCTGTTCCGCTGGGTGGCGATCCTGACGGGATCGAAGAACGCAGTGAAGGGATTTGGCTTCCTGTTGGGGGCTGCTTTGCTGGCGCTGATCGGCTTTACGCCATCCGTTATCGCGATGGCCATCGTGCTGGGCGCGATCCTGATTGGCGTGGTTGCCTTCATGCCTGCCGGACTGCCAAAAGGCTCTAAATCAGCCAAATTCTCGCAAGTTTGGTCGAAAGACCTGCGGATCAACCGCTTGTCCCTCGCACGGATGTTCTTGTTCGGCGCGCGCGACGTGTGGTTCGTCGTGGGCATTCCGGTCTATTTCCACGCCGTGGTCTCGGACGGGACGCATGCCGGTGATCGCAGCGCGTTTTTCCTGATCGGCAGCTTCATGGCGGTGTGGATCATCGGCTACGGGGCCGTGCAGGCCTGGGCGCCGAAACTGTTGAAAGCGTCGCAACGCGATCCGCACGATTTTCCCCGCCTTGCTACGCTCTGGGTCGGCATCCTGACCGTGGTAATTGGTGCGCTGGCGCTCGCCGCCCTGTTCCCCGGCGCTTGGCTGACCCCGGTTCTGGTCGCGGGTCTTCTGGTGTTTGGCTTTGTCTTCGCTGTGAACAGCTCGCTTCATTCCTATCTGATCCTTGCCTTCACCAAAGCCGAGCGTGTGACGATGGATGTGGGCTTTTACTATATGTCCAATGCAGTTGGCCGTCTGATCGGCACGCTTCTGTCTGGTCTATCCTATCAGATTGGGGGTCTGCCCTTGTGCCTAGGGACCGCCGCCGCAATGTCCGCTGCCAGTTGGCTGTCTGCACGCCAGCTTGCCAAGTTGGATCATGCCGCCTAGCGTGCGGGTATGGATTATTCAAAGCTGATCGACGACGAAATCTGGCGCTTCATTCGCGAGACGGACGCCCACTATCCCCCCGACGCGGTGAACCGAACCGCTGCCCAGCAGCGCGAGGTCTACAACACCATGTGCCGCGCCTTCTTTGCGGGCTATCCCGAGGGGCTGAATGTGCGGGACGAGCGGATCGAGACCGTTCCCACGCGCATTTACGAACCGGGTGACCCGCAGGGCACCGTGATCTATTTTCACGGCGGCGGGTTTGTGGTCGGCGGGTTGGAAAGTCACGATGATGTCTGTGCCGAAATTGCAGATCAAACCGGGCTGCGTGTGGTCAGCGTCGACTATCGCCTCTGCCCCGAGCATCCCCATCCCGCCGCGTTTGAAGATGCGTTGGCTGTAGTCAAATATGTGTCTCTAACTTGGCCCAAACCACTTGTTTTGGTCGGTGATAGTGCAGGTGGGAATTTGGCCGCCGCGTCTTGTCATGCGTTGCGCGGACAGGCCGATATCGCCGGACAGGTCCTGATTTATCCGGGTCTGGGTGGCGACATGACGAAGGGCTCCTATATCGACCACGCAAATGCGCCAATGTTGTCGATGGAGGATCTGAAATTCTACAACAAGATCCGCTTTGCGACTCCGCCTGACGGCCCAGACCCCACGGCAGCGCCGCTCGAGGATACGGACTTTAGCAAACTGCCTCCAACCGTCTCGATTACAGCGGAATGTGATCCGTTGGCGGATGATGGGCGCGACTATCGTGACTCCATTCTGAACGCCGGCGGAAAAGCGGCTTGGTTCAACGAAGCTGGGTTGGTACACGGCTATCTGCGCGCCCGCCACCAGTCCGAGCGCGCCCGCCGCAGTTTCGCGCGGATCACGCAGCAAATCACCATGTTGGCTCGCGGCGAATGGCACCACTGATCACGCCTTTCCCCCCGCCGTTGCTTCCCGTAATCTGACACTCGGTATCTGCGCCGGTTCGGCGTGTTAGGAAAAGGCAGGCCATGTCGCTGATCCGATCATCGCTGTTGCGGCGCTTGCAAGCCTTGCAGGGCAAGACGTCTACCAAGACCCGCGCGACCAAGCGCGAGGCGCAGGACAGCGCCGCGTTGTCACTTGCGCGTGCGCGGCAGGGAAAATCCGATCAACCGCGCCCAGATGGGTTGCTCATCTGGGCTTGTCTGCCCGATCTGACCGAAGCCGAGGCGCTGTCGTCGCTTCTTCCGCCCCTGCAGGCAGAAATGGGCGACGTGACCCTTCTGCTGACCACGCATGACCCGCAACACTCCGATGCCATTCCGCATGATGCCCGGCATCAGGTCAGTCCAAAATTCGAGCCCGCCGCGGTTCGCAATTTCTTGGAGCATTGGCAGCCAGATGTTGTCGTCTGGATGCAGCCCGAACTTGATCTTATAACACTTGGCGCGCTGAAAGCGTCTGGCGTCTCGGTCATTTGGCTTGGCGCCGGCGCGCCGCAAGATCGCGGTTTGACGCAGCGGTTCAAGCTGTCTGCCTTGCGCGATGCGGTGGTCGAACTAGACTCTATTCTGCCCAAAGACGGGGCATCGCGGCGCGAGTTGCTGCAGCTTGGCGTTCCTGCCGAGAAGATGGACGTCACAGGTATTCTTCAGCCTCTGAGTCAGGTGCCCGGTTGCGATATCGAGGAACGAGACCGAATTGCACAGAAGCTGGACGCGCGACCGGTCTGGCTGGCCGTAGGGGTGGAGCCGCGTGAGGAAAACGCCATTCTGTCCGCGCATCGCATTCTGATCCGTAAATCGCATCGACTTCTTCTGGTCATGATCCCGCAGGACCCTGCCCGTGCCGCTGACCTGACTGCACAGCTTGAGACCGACAGCTGGATTATCTCGTCGCGGTCAAAGGACGACCACCCACATCGCGACGACCAGATCTTCGTCGTTGATCGCGCAGATGAATGTGCGCTTTGGATGCATCTGGCGTCGATCACCTTGATCGGCGGGACCTTGGCAGGTGGGGCAAACCGGAATCCGCTAAGCCCCGCGGCATTGGGCTCGGTTGTGCTTTTCGGACCTGAAGGGGGGCGGCACGCAGCGTCTTTTGATCGTTTAATGCGTGCCGGTGCGGCCCGTCGGGTGCGTGACGCGGCAACCCTAGCGGTCGAGATCGAGCACCTTCTGGCCCCCGACAAGGCGGCCGAGATGGCGATGGCCGCTTGGGATATCACCACAAGGGGCGCGGAAGTTGGCGAGTTTTTGATGCGGCGGCTGTTGGATTTACTGGACGAAGCTGAAAGTCGAAAGGGTTTTTGATGCGTACACCCAGTTATTGGTTCACTGACCCCGAAGCTCCGGACTGGCGCGCGCGCCTTTTGTCCCCGTTGGGCTGGCTCTATGGGTTTGGCACTGCCCGGCGTGTCGCGCGCGCAGACGGTGCCTATCGCGCGTCGGTCCCTGTGGTCTGTATTGGCAATATCAATGCAGGCGGAACCGGGAAGACTCCAACCACGATTGCGCTGGCTCAGAGACTAATATCGCAGGGCAGGGCGGTCCATATCGTGTCACGCGGCCATCGCGGAAGCGAGGAAGGGCCGCTGCGAGTTGATGAACGTCAACATAAGGCCGATCAGGTCGGGGATGAGCCGCTGTTGATGGCCGCTTTTGCGCCGACCTGGATTGCCCGTGATCGCGTGAAGGGGGTGCAAGCCGCCGAAGCGGCAGGTGCCGAGATCATCCTGATGGATGACGGATTTCAGAACCCGAGCGTGCACAAGACCCTGTCCATCGTCGTGGTCGATGCGGTGAAAGGGTTCGGGAATGCACGCTGTATTCCGGCTGGTCCGCTGCGTGAACCTGTACATGCAGGGATGAAGCGTGCGGATCTTCTGCTGTCTGTCGGTCATGCCCGCGCGCAGACCCTATTCCAGCAGAAATGGGGCAAAACGATCCCCTGTCCGCATGTCACCGGGCAGCTGGAGCCGCTTCAAACGGGCATGGATTGGCAGGGGATGAATGTACTGGCCTTTGCCGGGATTGGCTTACCCGAGAAGTTCTTTGCCACGGTAAGTGACTTGGGCGCAAATCTGCTGCGGGCCGAGGCATTGGCCGATCACCAACCCCTGACCGACGCGTTAATGAAACGGCTTGAGATTGAGGCCGCCGCCTTGGGTGCTCAGTTGGTAACGACCGAGAAAGATGCCGTGCGTCTGCCGGACGGATTTCGCCGTAAGGTGCTGACCGTGCCCGTGCGATTGGAGCTTCAGGATTGGAGTGCAGTTGACGCAGCTCTTTCGCGTATCCTTATGGGGTAACGCGTTTCGAGAAGTCGTTAGATATTCAGATCGCCAATGTCCTGAGAGCGCGAAGCGCGACAAGGTATTGGCGATGCTATTTCTCTCGAAACGCGTGGACTATTTGCCCCTAACCCGATCGATTTACGATCCCAGCTTTTCGTCCAGAATAGCCGCGAAATCGTCATAGCTCATGTTCGAGTATTTGGTGCCGTCGATGATGAAGGACGGGGTGCCTGTGATCTCGTCCGCGCCAGCGTTTTGCTGATAGGCAGTGACCAGGCTGCGGGCCGAGTCTTCATCCTGCAGGCAGACATCCATCTGCTCGTCCGTCATGCCGGCGGTGCGGCCCAGTTTCTTCAGATTGGCCACGATGGTGGTGGGCGATCCGTCGGCAATCCAGTCTTTCTGGCCGGAATAGATCAGGTCAGCCAAACCGAAATAGCGCTCGTCACCACCACAGCGGGCGATCATACCTGCCCACAGTCCGAACTGGTCGAAGTAAACCTCGCGGTGGACGAACTTAATCTTGCCGGTGTCGATATAGTTCTGCTTCAGCTTCTTGAACGCGTCTTTGTGGAAGTTGGCGCAGTGGGGGCAGGTGAACGAGGCATACTCGATCACGGTAAGCGGCGCATTTTCATCACCAAGAAACATATCGGCGGCCGGCTCAACGGCTGCGTCGTTGCTTTGCGCTTCGGCCACGGACACGCCGGGAAGCGAGCCGTTGTTCTGCGTCATATAGAATGCGCCGCCAATGGCGATCACCGCTGCGATCAGGATCGGAAGGATACGATTCATCTGTATTATGCCTTGTGTTTGTTTTTAGTTATGACGTTCCGCGCCAAAAGCTCGAGCGCGGATCGAAGCCCCTCATCACCTATGTCTTTGGTTGCGTCCGTCGCGCGGGCCAAGTCTTTGGGGTCAGGTTGGGGATGTTTCTTCGGGGCGTGCGTGAACTGGGCCTGCCCTTCGGCAAAGCCCGTTGCCGCCGTTTGTGTAATCCGAATGCGCGAGATGGCGTTATAGCCATAGACCGCGTTTACCTTTTCGCGCAGTTGGTCCTTTTGCATGTCCAGCATCGGCGCTTGCGCGCCGGTGGTCAGTACCGTCAGCGTCGCGCCCATGCCGCCGCGCCCATAGGAAATGTCCACGGGACGCGAGATTGTGGCCGTCGCCTCGCCCACGATCTCTGCCCAATGGGTCAGCACACGCGTCACCGCAAAGCCGCGGGTCTCGCTGGCTTTGCGAATCCGGGCCGACAGCAGGGACGAGGTACGCTCGAAACCCTTCTTGCGGCGGGGATATGCGGTGGGCTTTTCCATCTGACAGATAGGTGTGACTCGTTTCTTTTCACTTATTCTAGGCTGTTCACTTTGCTATGCCAGAACAAACGACGGATAGGAGATAACACGTGCGTGACGTGCCGAAAACTGCTGATCTTCTGGACTGGTACGATCGCCATGCCCGCGATCTGCCGTGGCGCGTCAGCCCGGGCGACCGGGCAAGGGGCGTGATGCCGGATCCCTACGCCGTCTGGTTGTCCGAGATCATGTTGCAACAAACCACAGTCGCCGCAGTAAGAGACTATTTCACCCGATTTATGTCCATTTGGCCCACGGTTCAGGATCTGGCCGGGGCCGATGATGATCGAGTTATGGGCGAATGGGCTGGGCTTGGATACTACGCTCGGGCGCGCAATCTTCTGAAATGCGCGCGCGAGGTGGCCCAGTTGGGCGCTTTTCCCACGACCCGCGATGGGCTTCAGGCACTTCCGGGGATCGGGCCCTATACCTCGGCTGCGATCTCGGCGATTGCGTATGATTTGCCGGAAACGGTGGTGGATGGGAATGTCGAACGGGTGATGTCGCGGGTGTTTCACGTTGAAACACCTTTGCCTGATGCCAAGGGTAAGCTGACGCAATTGGCCGAAACGCTAACCCCGCAGGAAAGGGCAGGCGATTATGCCCAGGCGGTGATGGATTTGGGCGCCACGATCTGCACGCCGAAATCGCCCGCATGCGGTATTTGCCCTTGGAATAGAGACTGTTTGGCCCGGAAAGTGGGTGTTCAGGCTGAGCTGCCCAAGAAGAAGCCCAAAGCCAAGAAGCCCACGCGGTATGGCGTCGCGTATCTGGCCCGAAACGCGGCGGGAGAATGGTTGATGGAGCGGCGACCCGAGAAAGGATTGCTGGGCGGGATGCTGGGATGGCCGGGCGCCGATTGGGGTGACGTCGCGGTCGAGCAGCCGCCTTTTGACGCCGACTGGCAAGATCCCGGCGTGGAAGTTCGGCACGTTTTTACGCATTTCAATCTGCATCTCTCGCTACGGGTTGTGCAGATAGAAGGCCTGATTCAGCCTAAACAGGGTCTATTTCTGGACATCAAACGCTCGGATCTGCCGACGGTGATGCGCAAAGCCTTTGACGTGGCGACAACGCATCTGTCGCATTGAGCGGAGGCGGTTTCACCGCTAACCTGTGCGTCAACAGAAGGACAAACGCCATGCTTCCTGCGTCCACGATCTCGCGCTTTCGCAACGCCGCGCCCTTCGGCATCTCGATCGCTCTGCCCCTGTTGGTG
>CALJDH010000107.1 GCA_938023895.1 uncultured Aliiroseovarius sp. | reverse complement strand
CGTCTCGCGCCCCAGCAGATCGAGCACGCCGCCCAGGACGCGGTCGAGCGACCGCCCCAGCGCGGCCACCTCGGCCTCGTTGTCCTCCCCGCGCGTCGTCAGCGGCTGCCCGAACAGCAGCGTGCTCAGCGGCTGCATGTGTGTGCGTGCGTGTGTGCGCAGATCCTGGGCGTGGACGCGATGCACACCAAGGACGTGCGACAGACCCACGCGCTCCTCGTCAACCATTTAGCGACCATCCGGCGCATCCCCGTCTTCGCGCACTGCAAGTTTGTACTGATCTTTGAGTAAGCCGACAATTCGAACCCGTAGCATTTTCCAACATGTAGACACGACAATGTACAGCTGCGCAACGATGGATGGCCTTGGAGAATGGCGGAAGGTGACCGATACTCTGCAAGTCAGCTCTCTCGGGTACATCAAAAAGCGTCACCCTAGGCATGACTGGATCAATCCATACATTCCAGAAGCGTCAACCGGAGACAGGCGAAAGTTCATGCACGAGGGAAAAACTTACTTCTTGGCGCGCCTTGTGTGCACAATGTTTCACGGACCACCGGCCAGCTCCACAATTACCGTCGATCACATCAACCGAAACTGCCTGGATGATCGTGCAGACAACCTCAGGTGGGCGACCAAGTCCGAACAGGCAGCGAACAGGGAGTGGACAACCGACCGACGCAAACCAGATACCGTGCAATCATCGCTTCCTGGCGAGGTATGGATCACAACAGCCTGTGGAAAGCGCCGCATTTCAAACCTTGGACGTGCGCAATTCATAAACCCCGCATCAACCAGTCGTTGGAACCCGATCACCACACCGCGACCATGCCGAGGCCAAAAGTACGCCACGATCAAGAACGAATCATTCCACAGGCTCGTTGCAACGCTGTTCATTGGACCGCCCTCTTTTGAGGGAGCAACGGTTGACCACATCAACCAGGATTGCAGAGACAACCGAGCAGTCAACCTGCGATGGGCAAATCGGAGCGTTCAAAACAAAAATAGATGCAGGCGGATGAAGAGTTTGTGCGTCTCCATACCGGTGGAACTATACTGCAGTGAAACGAGCACGTGGACACTGTACCCAAGCTGCGTAGCAGCATCGCGGCACATGACAACGCGGCACAACCGAAAGTTTTACTCTGCATGCATGAAACGACACGGAACTGAGAGAACGGCATACCGTGGCATTTTAGTGCGATTTCCGTGTGCGCAGGTCCAACTTGGCGTTTGAGAGCCAGCACCTGCTGCACGCGGTCGAGAACGCCGGCATCAAGAACTGGGTGAGCCTGTCCGAGGGCCAGCAGGGCACCTTGGGGTGGCTCACGGTGCGCGTTGAGAATCTAACACCTTGCACCCGTGCACGCTTACTCACGCGACTGTATTTTCTTTTGTGTGCGCAGACGAACGAGCGCAAACAGGTGCGTGCCATTTTCGAACCGCGCTGGCCATGCATGCTTGACGCGTGGCTTTGTGTTTGCAGCAAATGTGTCTGCTGCTGCGGGAGGCGCTCACGGTGGGGCGGATCGCGATCGCGCACGAGTTCTTTTCCAACGAGCTCAAGCACACCGAGGCCAAGCTACGGATCAAGGACGAGCTGTCCAGCTACTGCGTGGTCACGGAACCCCCTAAGACAACCTTTGGAAAGGTGAAACCACGTATGCCCGCTAACCGTGGCATGGCTAGGGTTTGGATTAGAGGACAGATCAGGGCCATGGCAGAGGAAGAGTGGGCATCCATTGCCGAAGACCTCGAGATCAGCTCTTTTGGTCGGGTCAAAGCATTTGACAAGGTCCACGGCTTCCGGGGGCCATACAAGCCAAACCCTGGAAGCAATGGGTACGTGAGTTTTCAGCACAACAAGAAGCGCTACTACTTGGCCCACGAAGTTGCAAAGGCATTTCTTGGCCCACCCGCGGATGATGAGACCGTTGACCACATCAACCAAAAGCGAGATGACAACCGCGTGAGCAACCTGCGCTGGGCAACTCGCACCGAGCAACGGCTGAACCAGGCCGGTCGCAAGAGCCGCAACGCACGCGAGCCAGATGCCAACCAAAAGAACCTGCCTGGTGAGCAGTGGCACACACTGGACAGGATTCGCGTCTCAACGAAGGGCAGGGCACGGGTGATGTATCCGCACGGCGACGTTTGGGGGCCAATATTCACTCCAATGCCAAGCAGGAAGAACGCGTACGCCGAGATCGGCCGGGGCTGGGCATTCCACCGCTTGGTTGCACAAGCGTTTCTTGCCCCACCCCCCAACAAAACGTACACCGTTGACCACATTGACGGCAATCGCACTAACAACGTGCTAGAGAACCTTCGTTGGGCGAGCAAACGTCTGCAGTCGCTGAACACGAGACCGAACCGCCGCCCTTTGACTGCCCTCTCAAAACGGGTCGTGGTGTTGGATTCTGGCTCAAACACTTGGATCGAGTTTCCAAGCTTTACCGCAGCAGCTAAACATCTACAGTCGGTCACAGACAAAACCTTTTCTTCAGCTGGGGTGGGACTCGCGGCAAAACGCGGCGGCACTTATCACGGTATTCGCATGCGCTTGGCAGGTTAGAACAACCTATACGGGCAAAATGTACGGGAAACAGGACGATCTGTGCATCGCCATCCAGCTGAGCCTCATCGGCTGCCAAAAGTTCTTCCAGGAGGGCAAGTACCGCAACTTCCGCGCGCCCGACTACCTCACGCCGCAGGGCCTCGACCGCAAGAAGCTGGCGTAGGCGCGCTCATGCGCTCATGCGCTCATGCGCGCCGCGTGCGCTTGCCCGGGTGGGATTCGCGCCGATTGACGGCGCCCTTGTACTTGCCGTTGAGCGTCGCAATGTCGGCGACCCAAAACTCGGGAGAGTGGTACGTGTACTCGGTAGGGGTGTCGCTCCCGTGGCGGAAGGCGTGGAGCCGGATCCGCAGGCGGCACTGCTCGGGCGGCGTCTGTCGGTTGGAGAGCGTTTCGCGAATCTGAAACTTGATAGGCTGCGGCTCGGCCCACTCCTTGGGCGCGACGTCGGCGGATTGCGTTTTTTTCCAGTAGCGCGCGTTGTAGAGGTGCTCGCACACGCGGTTTTGAAAGCGC
>CALJDH010000106.1 GCA_938023895.1 uncultured Aliiroseovarius sp. | reverse complement strand
GAAAAGTGGGTGGTCCATACGCGCAACTTAACGCAGCTTCTCAAAACGAAAAAGCCCCCGGCGGTTTCCCGGCGGGGGCTTTCAAAGAGTCAGATACCCTTATTTCTGGGTGATGCGCCCATCCAGCATCGGCTTCACAGGACCCATCTTGGCCATGTACTCGGCAGTTACATCTGCCAGATCGGGGCCATAGTCATAGGCGTTCATTGCATCTCGGAACATTTTGTAGCCGTCACCGCCATTGCGCACGTAGTTGTTGGAGACAACGCCGTACATCTTGGCCGGATCAATCGGTGCACCGCCCACCATCACGTCGGAGATCCGGCTGCCCGGCTCTTTCGAGACATCAAACGCGTAGGTCATGCCCGCCACCTGCGGGAAGCGGCCTGCGCCTTCTTCGTGCTGGCTGACACCGTTCTCAAGCGCCGCGATGATGGTTTCGCCCGACACTTGGAAGGTCGACAGCGTGTTCTGGAACGGAAGCACGGTCAGCACTTCGCCCATGGTCACGTCGCCCGCGTCAATCGAGGCACGGATACCACCACCGTTCTGGATCGCGATTTGGATACCCTGATCCTTCACACGGTCCAGCATCGCGTCTGCAATGATGTTGCCCATGGCGCATTCCATCGCACGGCACGAGCCACGCTCGCCGTCAATCGCCTCGGCGGTGTTGGCCACCACACGCTGACGGATTTCTTCCAGTGGAGCCGCGGCCTCGGCAATACGCGCCTTGGTGGCTTCGTGCTCATGCACGCCGCCATCCATGATCAGCGGCTCGCCCTTGGCTTCGGTGATGTTGCCATCATCGTCGAAGGTCACATTCAGCTCGCCCAGGAACTTGCCATAGGCATAGGCCGAGACAATCGCGGTCGACCCAACCATGGTCGGGTACGGACCTTCCGCACGCTCGTTGGTGTTGGACAAGAGCGTGTTGGTGTGGCCGCCCACGATGATGTCGACACCAGTGGTTTCAGCAGCAACTTTCTGGTCCACCCCATAGCCCGAGTGGCTGAGCACGATGATCTTGTTCACACCCATCTCGGTCAGTTTGTCGACCTCGCCCTGCACTGCCTGAACAGGATCGGTGAAAATGATGTTCGGACCCGGCGACGCCAGCTCGTCGGTGTCTTGCGGCGTCAGGCCAATCAGGCCCAGCTTCTCGCCACCACGTCCAATCACGGTCGATTTGGCCAGCTTGTCGTGCAGCATGGGTTCGCCCGACACATCAGCGTTCGACATCAGCACCGGGAAGTTCACAGCATCCATGAAGCCGCGCAGCACTTCCGGGCCATCGTCGAACTCGTGGTTGCCCACGGTCATCGCGTCATAGCCCATCTGGTTCATCATCTCGGCCGCTAGCGAACCCTTGTAGTAGGTATAGAACAGCGTGCCCTGGAACTGGTCGCCCCCATCCACAAGGATCGAGTTATTGGTGCGCGAACGGGCTTCTTCGATCGCGGTTTGCAGACGGGCCGAGCCGCCGAAACACTTGCCTTCAGTGTTGTCCTCGGCCGAGCATCCGCTGTCATACTTGCTGATCGGCTCAAAGCGCGCGTGGAAGTCGTTGGTGTGCAGAACGGTCAACGAATAATCCGCCATCGCGGTGCCGGTGGTCAGCGCAAGGGCTGCCGCCGTGGTCAAAAATCTGGTCATGACTAAATCTCCCAATTGTCTTGTTGTTTTGGCATGAGCGTGGCGTGAGTCGGGCCAGCTTGTCAAAACTCTCGTGTTTAGGTGGCAAGTTGACGTAACAAGAAGATGACGTGCACACCCCGGGCAAACGCTGCAATTTACCAACACCGCTTGACGCACAAGGGCCAACGCGGCACATGAGAGCCATGCAGATTTACAAGATACTTCAGGCTGCTGAATGGCAAGCCTTCAAGATGGCCGGAAAGACCATTGGCGCTCCGATTGATGTACATGACGGGTTTATCCATTTCTCGACCGCCGCTCAGGTGCGCGAAACCGCCGCCAAGCACTTCGCCGAGGACGAAGGGCTGGTTCTGGTCGCGTTCGAGGCCGACGCGATGGGCGCATTGCTGAAATGGGAGCCCTCACGCGGGGGCGCCCTATTCCCGCATCTTTATCGCGAGTTGATGCTGTCCGAAGTCCTATGGAACTGCGACCTTCCGCTTGGCCCGGATGGCCATGAATTCCCCGAGGATTTGGCATGAACGTGATCGAGAAACTGGCGCTGAAGGCGCTGCACAAAGTGGACCCCGAACGCTCGCATACGCTGGCGTTGATGGCGATGAAGGCGGGCGTGGTGCCGATGCCGGGAATTGTGACCTCAGACCGGCTAAAGACCACGTTTTGCGGTATGGAGATGACAAACCCGGTTGGGCTGGCCGCGGGCTATGACAAGAACGCCACCGTGGTGGATGCGCTGACGCAAGCGGGCTTCGGTTTTGTCGAAGTGGGCGCAGTCACCCCGCGCCCGCAACCCGGCAATCCCAAGCCGCGCCTGTTTCGCCTGACCGAAGATCAGGCCGTCATCAATCGCTTCGGCTTCAACAACGAAGGAATGGAGGCCGCCGCCGCCCGCCTAACCCGCCGTTCGCGCCGTCGCCCGGTGCCTGTTGGGCTGAACCTTGGTGCCAACAAGGACAGCGACGACCGTGCCGCCGACTATGTGAAGGTCTTCAATTGCTGCGGGCCGTTCGTGGATTTCGTGACGGTCAATGTCAGCTCGCCCAACACCGAAAAGCTGCGCGACCTACAG
>CALJDH010000105.1 GCA_938023895.1 uncultured Aliiroseovarius sp. | reverse complement strand
GCCCGGCGGCGCGCCCTATCACCCGGCTGGCTTCCAGACATTCGTTGGTGCGGCTGCGATGATCCACGGCAAGACCAATGGGGTCTATCCGGCGGCGAAAGCTCTACTGGCCGCTGTCTATGAAGGTGCAATGGTGCCCTTCGACGACGCGCTGCGTGTGGAATGCCGCTGGTTCGTGAACGTGCTGATGAACCCGTCGTCCTCGGCCATGATCCGCTCGCTCTTCATCAACAAGCAGGCCTTGGAAAAAGGCGCCGTGCGTCCGAAAGACGTGGATGATCAGTCGGTCAAGAAGGTCGGCGTGTTGGGCGCGGGCATGATGGGGGCTGGCATCGCGCTGGTCTCGGCCATGGCTGGCATGGAAGTCGTTCTGATCGACCAGACGCAGGAAGCAGCCGACCGCGGCAAGGCGTATTCCGAGGGCTATCTAGACAAGGGCATCGCCCGAAAGAAAGCCACGCCCGAGAAGAAAGAGGCCGTCCTGTCTGCAATCACCGCGACAACCGATCTGGAAGCACTGAAGGGTGCTGACCTGATCATCGAAGCGGTCTTTGAAGATGTTGGCGTCAAGGCCGAGATGACCAAGAAGGTCGAGGCCGTAGTTGGCCCCGATTGCATCTATGCCACCAACACCTCGACACTGCCGATCACCGAGCTGGCCAAAGCGTCCGAACGCCCCGATCAGTTCATCGGCATCCACTTCTTCTCGCCTGTTGAACGCATGATGCTGGTCGAGATCATCAAAGGCAAAGAAACCGGTGGCCGTGCCGTGGCCAAGGCGCTCGACTATGTGCGCCAGATCCGCAAGACGCCCATCGTCGTGAACGACGCGCGCTTCTTCTACTGCAACCGCTGCATCATTCCTTACATTAACGAAGGCATGCGCATGGTTGGTGAAGGCGTATCGCCTGCTCTGGTTGAAGGTGCTGCGAAACTTCTGGGCTTCCCGGTCGGTCCTCTGCAGCTGGTCGACGAGACCTCGATCGAGCTGGGCGTGAAAATTGCCACGGCCACCAAGGCCGCGATGGGTGCGGACTATCCCGATGATGCGGTCGACGAGATCATCTTCTGGATGGCCGACGAGGGCCGCATGGGTCGCAAGTCCAACGCGGGCTTCTATGACTACGACGAGAAGGGCAAACGCACCGGTCTTTGGGAAGGTCTTGGCGACAAGTTCCCGCTGGCAGACGATCAGCCTGACCTGACCGAGGTGAAGCATCGCCTGATGATGAGCCAGGTTCTGGAAGCCGTCCGCGCGCTGGAAGAAGGCGTGCTGGAAGACATCCGCGAAGGCGACGTGGGCGCGATCCTGGCGTGGGGCTTTGCCCCGTGGTCGGGCGGTCCGTTCAGCTGGCTGGACATGATCGGCGCAGGCAAAGCGGTCGAGATCTGCGATGGTCTGACCGACGCCCATGGCGCGCGCTTCACCACTCCGGCGCTGCTGCGTGATCTGGCTGACAAGGGCGAGACCTTCTATGGCCGCTTCGACAGCGCCCAAGACGCGGCCTGACCCAGACCTCAAAACACCAAACGGCCCGGAAATTTCGGGCCGTTTCTTTTTGAAAACTGTCCAGTTAGCTTTTGCGGGACCGCAGGGTGATCACGATGCCTGACACCACGATCAACACCATGCCTAAAACCGCGCTCGACCCCAATCGGTCGCCATAGAGCACAAAACTCCACGCCGCCGCGAATCCTAGAAGCGAGTACTCATAGATCGCCACCTGCGCCGGATCGCCCAACTGATAGCCGCGAAACAGCAGCCCAACCCCGAGAATAGACCCGAAGGCCTGCAAGAAGGTGATGAACAGCGCCCAGCCGCTTGGCCAGACGACGCCGCGCAGGACGAACCCATCCGCGCCCGATGGCACTTCGTGCGGCCAGACCGTCATGATGACAGTTCCAATCGCCCCGAACACGCCCAAACAAAGGAAGAAGGCCGCCAACATGGACAGGGCCGATTCCCCCTCGCACCATTGCCGCGTCGCAATGGCCCCCAACGCATAGAAGAATCCCGCCGCCATCGGCACGACGACAGCAGGGCGGATGCCCTCGCTGAACGGGTCCAGCACGATCACCACGCCGACGAAGCCCACAATGGCCGCCCCCATCCGCGTGAACCCAATGGGTTTTCCAAAGAATATGGCCGAGATCAGCATCACCCATATCGGTGCCGTGAACAGCCCCGACGCCACCTGCCCCACCGGCAGAAAGCCAAGCCCGCCGAAGTAAAACAGCATCGCAAGGGCTGCCAAACCTCCGCGTACCATCACGGCCCAAGCCCGAATTGGGCGCAGCCGAACGCGGTCCGACAGGGACATCAGCGCAAACAGGCCAAAGGCCATCACGGTCCGCATCAAGTGGAACTGCCACAGCCCAAGCTCAGGCGCGATTTGGCGCACAAGGTTGTCGAAGAACCCAAGAAAGAACATCGCAGCAAAGATAAATCCTGCCGCTGCCAATGGCCTGTCTGCCGACATGTCGTTTTCCTTATACGAAAAGCCTCTAAGGGCCATTGACCACAGGGGGCACAGTGGGGTCCACTCGGAAAACGACACAGGTTAAGAAAACACATCGCTTTGGGAGGAGTGAGAATGGGTTGGATGGCAGACGAACGCGGGTTGGATAAATGTGCAGCAAACTTTGTGCCGTTGACCCCGCTTTCACATCTTCAGCGTGCCGCAAAGGTGTTTCCCAATCGCGAGGCCGTGATCGACGGCAATCGCCGCCTGACCTATCGCGAGTATCACGGGCGCGTTAGCCGTCTTGCCTCGGCTTTGGCGGCGCGCGGGATACAGCCCGGCGACGTGGTCGGCACGCTTCTGCACAACACATTGGCCCATGTCGAAGCCAGCTTTGGCATACCGGCCTGTGGGGCAATTCTGAACACCATCAATACGCGGCTTGATGTTGATACGGTCGCCTACATTTTCGGTCACGGCGCGGCCAAGGCGGTTCTGGTAGATTCTGAACTCATTCCATTGGCCGAAGCAGCGCTTGAGCAGATGTCAAAAGACGGCG
>CALJDH010000104.1 GCA_938023895.1 uncultured Aliiroseovarius sp. | reverse complement strand
ACCGCGATGGACATCGAATGGGCCAAGGATGGGGAAACCGGCCTGCTTTACGTCGTGCAGGCCCGCCCCGAAACCGTCCAGTCCAATCTCGCTGCCAGCGCCTTCCAGACATATTCGTTGCAGGATACCGGCGAGGAGCTTTTAACAGGCCTCAGCGTCGGCAGTTCGGTCGCGACGGGCGAGGTCTGCTTGATCCATGACGTGACGGATCTGGACCAGTTCGTGGACGGCGCGATCCTTGTCACCTCGAACACCGATCCGGATTGGGTGCCGATCATGAAACGCGCTGCTGCCATCGTGACCGATCACGGGGGCCGCACCTCGCACGCCGCCATCGTCAGCCGCGAGCTGGGTGTGCCGGCCATTGTCGGCACGTCGAATGCCACCGAGATCCTGCATACGGGCCAGCACATCACCGTGTCCTGTGCCGAAGGGGAAACCGGGATCATCTACGCTGGGGAAGCCAAGGTGACCGTTGAAGAACGGCAGTTGGATCAGATCCCAACCACGCAAACCAAAGTCATGCTGAACCTCGCCAATCCGGCGGCCGCCCTGCGCTGGTGGCGTCTGCCCGTGGATGGCGTCGGCCTAGCCCGGATGGAGTTCGTGATCAACAACGAGGTTCGGGTGCACCCGCTTGCCCTGACGCGCTATGACACGCTGACCGACCCGGAAGTCCGGGCCGAGATCGACCGACTGACCCGCGGCTACGACAACCGGGCGGATTATTTCGTCGAGAAGCTGGCGATGGGCCTCTCGCGGATTGCAGCGACGTGGTATCCCAACCCCACCATCATCCGCATGAGCGATTTCAAAACCAACGAATATGCCGACCTCTTGGGCGGGCGACAGTTCGAGCCAAACGAGGAAAACCCAATGATCGGGTTCCGAGGGGCCTCGCGCTATTATGATGACGCCTATCAGGACGGGTTCGCGTTGGAGTGCAAAGCGATCCGGCATCTGCGCGAGCGGATGGGGTTCGACAATGTCATCGTCATGATCCCCTTCTGCCGCAACGTGGAGGAAGCCGACCGGGTGCTGGCCACGATGGCCGAACACGGGCTGGAACGTGGGAAGAACGGACTGCAGGTCTATGTCATGTGCGAGGTTCCGTCGAACGTGATCGAGGCCGAAGCCTTTGCCGAACGCTTCGACGGGTTCTCGATCGGATCGAACGACCTGACCCAACTGACGCTGGGGGTGGACAGGGATTCCGAAGCCTTGGCGCATCTGTTCAACGAACGCGATCCTGCAGTTCTGTGGATGATCAACACAGTCATTTCAAAGGCGCATCAGTCAGGGCGAAAGGTCGGGCTATGCGGTCAGGCCCCGAGCAACGACCCCGAGTTCGCGAAGCTGCTTGTGCAGGCGGGGATCGACACGATTTCGGTCACGCCGGACAGCTTTTTCGCTGTGAAAACAAACGTCGCAAGTGCCGAGGGCGAAGGAACGGACTAGCGACTGCTAGTCCTTCTTCATCCGCAGGGATTTGATGAGTTCAGGGACGATGATCAGCGGCAGCGCGAGCAGAATGATCGCCTGCCAATGCCCCCAATCAAGCGGAGCTACGCGCAGCAATTGCTGAAGCGGATACCAATAGATCGCGACCACCTGTAGGGACACCATCGCAACCAGCGCGATGATCAGCTTGGGGTTCGAGAACCACCCGAGCCGCCAGCAGGGTTGCGAGAAGGACCGGAAGGCGAAGACGCTCATCTTCTCGAAGATCACCATCCCGCTGAAAGCTGCGGTCCGCGCCACAACAACACCGTCGGGCATGAATGTATAGAAAAGATACAGGCTGGAAGCGCCGGTATAGGTGCCGAACGCCAAGATCATGCCCAGCGCTTTGCGGTCCAGAATACCGGCCTCGGGACGACGCGGCGGGTCGCGCATCTGGTCCGAGGTGCCCGGCTCCAACCCCAAGGCCAAAGCGGTTACACCGTCGGTCACAAGGTTCATCCACAGGATTTGCGTCGGCAGATAGATCAACGGCCCGCCCAGCGCCAAGTTTGTCAGGATGGCCACGACCTCGCCCGCATTCGAGGCCAGAAGGTAGCGCACGAACCGCTGGATATTGGCGAACTGGCGCCGCCCCTCGCTGACTGCGCCTTTCAGCGTTGCGAAGTTGTCGTCCAACAGCACAAGATCGGCCGCGCTTTTGGCAACATCCGTGCCGCGGATCCCCATCGCGACCCCGATATCGGCCTGTTTCAGCGCGGGCGCATCGTTCACCCCGTCGCCCGTCATGGCAACGATATGACCCTGCGCCTGCAGCGCCTCGACCAACCGCATCTTGTGTTCGGGCGAGGTGCGGGCAAATAGCGTGGGTTCGGCAAGGATGTCGCGCAGTGTCGTGTCGTCAATGTCTTCCAGCTCGCTTCCGGTCATCACCTTTTGGACCGGCAGGCCAAGAGCTTCTGCGATGGCCTTTGCCGTCAGAGGACCGTCGCCAGTGATCATAATGATCCGCATCCCGGCACGCAGGCAGGTTTGAATGGCGTCCCGGACTTCGGGACGTGGCGGGTCGATCATGCCGACAAGTCCGATGAATTCTAGCCCCGTATCCTCGACCCGCTTATCGGCCACCTGACGATGTGCCAAGGCAATGACCCGAAGCCCCTTGGCCGCCATGTCTTCATACTTCTGTTCGATCTGCGCGCGGGCTGTCCGATCAAGCGGCGCGCTGCCATTGGGTCCCCGCCATGTGTCGCAGACCTCTAGCATTTGCTCGGGCGCACCCTTCGCAAGCAGCATCAGCCCGCCTTCGCTTTCGCGCACCATGCTCATGCGTTTACGTTCAGACGAGAAGGGGATTTCCGCCAGTGCCGCAGCCGCCGGCATCGGAGTCCACGCCTTATAAGCAAACGTCACCAACGCCCCTTCGGTTGGATCCCCGACCATACGCCAGCTGTCGCCTTCACGGTGCAGACTCGCATGACTGCATCCGATCATGACATCCAAAGCTGCATCCAGATCAGCATTCGCGCCGTATCTGACGGGGGTCTCACCACGCAGGATCCGTCCGGTCGGGTCGTATCCGGTTCCAACGGCAGTATAGTCCTGCTCTGCAACCCACAGCAGCGCGCCCGTCATCATGTTTTCAGTCAAGGTTCCGGTCTTGTCGGTACAAATGACAGACGCTGCCCCAACCGTTTCAATGGCTTGCAAGCGACGCACCAAGGCATTGCGCCGTGCCATGGCCCCTGCCCCCAAGGCTAGGCTGATGGTCACGACCGCGGGCAAACCTTCGGGAATGATGGCAACGGCCATGGACATGCCCGTCATGGCCATCTCTATCGCATCTCGCCCGACCAAGATCCCGGTTGTCGCAATGGCGGCGCCAAGCCCAAGCGCCACAACACCCAGCTGACGCCCCAACCGACCAAGCTGACGTGACAGGTTGGTGCCCTTGTCCTCGACGGATACGGTCAGGGTGGCAATCTTGCCAAACGCTGTCGCTGCCCCGGTAGCGCTGACAATCCCCTCAGCCCGACCGGCCACGACATAGGTTCCCATCATGACCGCGCTCTGGTCACCCTCTGCGCCCGAGGACTTTGCAACCGATACGGACTCCCCCGTCAGAACGCTTTCGTCCACGCGTAAGGCCACAGCCGAAATCACCTGTGCATCCGCGGGCACCTGATCGCCTGCCTCGAGCAAAACTAGGTCGCCAGGGACAAGATCTCGGCTGGAGATCTCGATCGGGATGCCATCACGCACCACCTTGGCTTTGGGCGACAACATTTCACGCAACGCGGCAAGCGACGTCTCAGCCCGCCATTCCTGCACGAACCCCAGTACACCGTTCAAGACGACGACCAACCCGATGGCAATGGCATCGATCCGTTCCCCAAGAACAAGCGCCACCAAGCCTGCGATGATCAAAAGCAGTACCAGAAGCCCGGTGAATTGGCGCACAAGGATCACCCAAGCGGGTGTTGTCTTTACTTCGCCGACAATATTCGGGCCATGGATGCGCAGCCGTTTTTGCGCCTCGGCCCCCGTCAAGCCGGTCGCTTGCGTCTCTGCCAGATCAAGTTCCATGCTGCTTCCTGTGCCACCACCGTTCACATCCTTAGATTTGACCACGATGCGTTCAGACACAATGCGCCAGATCAATGAAGGGCGTGCGGAAGAACCACACAAACGGCGTGACCTACGGACAGAATCTATTTGCCGGACAAAGCTATTTTGTGCTTCCATCGCGGTGCTCTGGCAATAAAGGCATTGCGCGCTGCTGTCGGGGTGAGCGGAGCCCGTCTGCTCAGGTTGAACC
>CALJDH010000103.1 GCA_938023895.1 uncultured Aliiroseovarius sp. | reverse complement strand
CGTTCGTCGGACGAGGTCATCAGGCGCCCCATCATCACCGACGCCCATGCGTCATAGAGGAACTGGCGCATCAGGGTCTGACCGAAGTCACCGTTGGGCAGCTCACACAGCAGCACGTTGCGATAATCCCAAGCGTCGCGCAGAAACGCCAGGTCATCGGCCGTGCGCCCTTTGCCTTCGACTTCGCCGGCAAGGCCCAGCCAGAACTGAGTCTGACCGATCAGGTCCAGCGCCGTGTTGGCCAGCGCGATATCTTCTTCCAGCACCGGCGAATGGCCACACCATTCGCTGACGCGGTGGCCGAGGATCAGGCTGTTGTCGCCCATCCGCAGCAGGAATTGAAACAGAGCGTTGTCAGCCATTACATGTGCCCCACTTCTTCGGGAATGTCGAAGAAGGTCGGGTGACGGTAAACCTTCGAGTTCGAGGGCTCGTACAGCGGACCTTTTTCTTCGGGGCTAGACGCCGCGATGTGCTGTGCTTCCACAACCCAGATCGACACGCCTTCGTTGCGACGGGTGTACACGTCACGGGCGTTCTTGATTGCCATCTCAGCGTCTGGCGCGTGCAGGCTGCCCACGTGACGGTGGCTCAGGCCATGCTGGCCGCGGATAAATACTTCCCAGAGGGGCCATTCTTTCGACATGTGATCTCTCCTTATTCGGCGGCTGTGCGTGCAGCGGCTTTTTTGCGGCCATGGGCCAGAAGACCGTCGCGCACCCATGCGCCGTCTTCCCAAGCATTGGTCCGGTCGTTCAGACGGTCCACGTTGCAGGGGCCTTTGCCTTTGATAACGTTGAAGAACTCGGACCAATCGGGGTCCGAATAGTCATAGTGACCGCGTTCCTCGTTCCATTTGATGCCGGGATCGGGCAGGTCCAGACCCAGATACTCGATCTGCGGGACGGTCTGATCGACAAACTGCTGGCGCAGGTCGTCGTTCGAACGCACCTTGATCTTCCACTGCATCGACTGCTCCGAGTGGACGCTTTCGCTGTCCGACGGGCCAAACATCATGATCGCGGGGAACCACAGACGGTTCACGGCGTCTTGTGCCATCGCTTTCTGAGCAGGCGTGCCAAAGGCCATCTGCATGATCGCGTGATAGCCCTGACGTTCGTGGAAGCTTTCTTCCTTACAGATACGGATCATCGCGCGGCTATAGGGACCGTACGAGGTCCGCTGCAGCGCCACCTGGTTCACGATGGCCGCGCCATCCACCAGCCAGCCCACGGCACCAATATCGGCCCAGTTGAGCGTCGGGTAGTTGAAGATCGACGAATACTTCATCTTGCCTTCGTGCAAGAGCTCGACCAGTTCATCGCGCGACACGCCCAGCGTTTCTGCGGCCGAGTACAGGTACAGACCGTGGCCAGCCTCGTCCTGCACTTTCGCCAGCAGGATCGCCTTACGCTCTAGCGTCGGCGCACGGGTGATCCAGTTGCCTTCCGGCAGCTGACCCACCACTTCCGAGTGCGCGTGCTGGCCGATCTGGCGGATCAGCGTCTTGCGATACGCCTGGGGCATCCAGTCTTTCGGCTCGATCTTTTCGTCGCGGTCGATCCGCGCCTGAAACTCTTCAAGCAGCTTGGGATCCTCGTCCGAGGCCTCGGCTGTGATCATCTGTGCATACATCGTCAGATCCTTTCCAGAATAAGGGCAACGCCCTGTCCCACACCTACGCACATGGTGCACAGCGCATAGCGCCCACCGGTGCGTTGCAGTTGATAAGCGGCAGTCAGTACAAGGCGCGCGCCGGACATGCCCAGCGGGTGGCCCAGTGCGATTGCACCGCCGTTCGGGTTCACGCGCGGATCATCATCCGCGACACCCAGTTCGCGCAGCGTGGCAAGGCCTTGGCTTGCGAACGCTTCGTTCAATTCTATCACATCGATTTGGTCGATGGTCAGTCCTGCCTTGTCCAGCGCCTTGCGGCTGGCCGGAACGGGGCCGATGCCCATGACGCGGGGCGCAACGCCTGCCGCCTGCATGGCCACGACGCGGGCCATCGGTTTCAGGTTATTGGCCTTGGCTGCGGCTTCCGAGGCGATCAGCATCGCCGCTGCGCCGTCATTCACGCCCGAGGCATTGCCCGCGGTGACCGTCAGGTCGGGGCCGTTCACGCCACGCAGGCCCGACAGCTTTTCAGCGGTGGTGCCGGGGCGGGGGTGTTCGTCGGTGTCAACCACGACCGGATCGCCCTTGCGCTGCGGGATGGTGACTGGAATGATCTCATCCGCGAAGGTGCCAGCCTCATGCGCGGCAGCCCAGCGGGCTTGGCTGCGGGCGGCAAAAGCGTCTTGATCTTCGCGGCTGACGTTATAGTCCTCGGCCACGTTGTCGGCGGTTTGCGGCATTGAATGGGTGCCGTGCAGCTTGTCCATTTTCGGGTTCACGAAGCGCCAGCCAATGGTGGTGTCGTAAACCGCGTTGGCGCGTGTGAAAGCGCTGGTGGCTTTCGGCATCACGAAGGGCGCACGGCTCATGCTTTCAACGCCGCCTGCGATGCACAAGTCATAGTCGCCTGCTTTCACGCCACGCGCCGCCATGCCCACCGCATCCATGCCCGAGGCGCACAGGCGGTTGATGGTGGTGCCCGGAACTTCGACCGGCAGACCGGCCAACAGGGCGGCCATGCGTGCCACGTTGCGGTTATCTTCGCCCGCTTGGTTGGCCGAGCCATAGATCACGTCATCAATCGACGCCCAATCCACATCTGGGTTGCGCTCTTTCAAAGCGGCGATG
>CALJDH010000102.1 GCA_938023895.1 uncultured Aliiroseovarius sp. | reverse complement strand
AGCTCTGGCCTACCAAGTGTCAGGGTGCCGGTTTTATCCACGATGATCGTGTCGACGCGCGCCATGCGTTCAAGCGCTTCAGCGTCCTTGATCAAAACCCCAGCCTGGGCACCACGTCCAGCTGCCGTGGTAATTGAAATTGGTGTTGCCAGCCCAAGCGCGCAGGGGCAGGCGATGATTAACACCGAAACCGCCGAGGCGATTGCAAAGGCCAGAGCTGGATCGGGGCCAAGCAGCAGCCATGTAACGAAGGCGACGATGGCAATGACAACGACGGTTGGCACAAACACCGAAGAAACCCGATCCGCGAGACCCTGGATGGGCGCGCGCGAACGGCGCGCGCCTGCGACCATCTCGACGATCTGCGACAGGACGGTGTCAGCTCCGACCTGGGTCGCGCGAACGGCAAGGGAACCATTCTTGTTGATCGTCCCGCCGGTCACCCGGTCGCCTTCTGATTTTTCCACAGGCACGGGTTCTCCGGTGATCATGCTTTCGTCGATCGAAGAATAGCCTTCGACCACGGTCGCATCGACCGGAATACTGTCGCCCGGCCGGACCCGCAGCAGATCCCCTACAATCACTTGCTCAAGTGGCACGTCCTGTTCGACGCCATCGGACAGGATGCGCCGCGCCATCTTGGGCGCCAGGTCAAGCAGGGCGCGGATAGCGTCCCCTGTGCGTTCACGCGCACGCAATTCCAATACCTGGCCCACGAACACAAGAGCAACGATCACGACCGCAGCCTCAAAGTAGGTGCCCACTCCTGCATCAGATTGGTATTGCTCCGGGAATATCCCGGGCAGGAACGTTGCAAACAGGGAGTAAATATACGCAGCGCCAACACCAAGCGCGATCAAGGACCACATGTTCGGCGACCTGTTTCGCACCGAAGCAAATCCACGCGCAAAAAAGGGTTGTGCCGCCCAAAGGATAATCGGTGTGGCAAGCAGAAACTCGACATATGTTGCCAGCCGGTGGCCAATCCAGTCACGCACTGGAAGCCCGACGAGTTCTCCCATCGTGAGAACGATCAAAGGCACGGCTGCAACCGAGCTGACCCACATGCGACGTGTGAAGTCTGTCAATTCTTCGCTTTGTTCGTCCGATGGAATGACAGGTTCGAGTGCCATCCCGCAGATCGGGCAAGACCCCGGTTCATCGCGAATGATTTCCGGGTGCATCGGACAGGTCCACTGCGTTCCCGTCGCGCCAGTTGTGGTAGGGAGTCGGGGAGCCCCTTCATGCATCTTGCCATCCGCACCACCGCTCCATGCATAGAGCAAGGGATCGGTTTTGAACTGCGTCAGGCATCGATCCGAACAGAAGTGGTAGGTCTCTCCTTCCGACTCCATGGAGAGCGTTTTGTGTGTCACCTCCACGCTCATGCCGCAAACGGGGTCAACAGCCGTCAATGCAGAGCCCGGTTTCCCGTCTAGATTTTCATTGTGGTCTTGATGACTATCGGTGTGATGATGATCGTGGCACTTTTCAGACATCGTTTTCTCCAATCTATGCGTCAAGCGTGGGGATTCCAGTGGGGGTAGGATCAACCCACTTCGGCATGTTTCTTCGGTTTCCGACTGATCCGTCCAGCGCGCGCCCACCAGATCAAGGCGACACCGACGAAAATCATGGGTGTGGAGAGGAGTTGTCCCATGGTCAGCCCCCCATTAAAAAAATGCAGCGCATGACCGACCGGATTTGTATCCGTTACAAATTGCAGGTCAGGTTGGCGGACGAACTCGACCAAAAAGCGGGATAGGCCATAGCCTGCAAGGAAAACTCCGGTCAAGGCTCCTGGGCTACGCAACCATCCGCGCCGCAAGGCAAGGATTAGCAGGACCGCCCCTAGTACCAGCCCTTCCAGCACGGCTTCATAAACCTGTGACGGGTGGCGCGCGCACACCCCTATGACCACGGCGCAGGACTGGGCGGCTTCGCCCGGAAAAATCACGCCCCACGGGAGGGATGTTGGGCGCCCCCACAGTTCGGCGTTAATGAAATTCGCAAGCCGACCCAAAAACAGACCAATTGGGGCTGAAAGCGCCAGAAGGTCGGCCAAACCAAGAACGCGCAATCGATTGCGCCTTGCAAATACCAGTGCGGTAACAGAGACACCCAGGAAACCGCCATGGAAGGACATTCCGCCTTGCCATACCATGAGGATCTCCAATGGTCGCGCCAAGTAATATTCGGGTTGATAGAACAGCACGAAACCAAGCCGCCCACCCAGAATTACGCCGAGAACAATCCAGTTCAGCAACTGTTCCAGCTGTTGCGATGTCAAAGGCGGTGTGTGACCCGGCCAATACTCAACCTGACGGATCAACCGAGCGCATAGTCGCCACCCCAGAAGCAATCCTGCGATATAGGCAAGCGCGTACCACCTGAGGGCAAAGGATATCGTCCCGATTTCAATCGAGAAGATTTCTGGCGATATCTCGGGGAAGGCGAGGGCGGCAAGGGTCATTTCGGAGCTTTCGATTGAGAGGCAAAGGGAACAACGTCCGGCTTGTGACGCATCGCCACAAAAAGAATTGGTGCAGCGGTCAATAGGCCAAGACCTATGGCCACCCAGGTTGATGGGCCCAATTGACCCGACAGGGCTCCGTCCCCCAGATGGGCCAATGCGAAGCTTGCGGGCAGAATTCCGGCCAATGTTGCGAGGAGAAAACGCCACAGGTGGAGGCGACTTAGGCCGGCGGCGTAGCTCATTGCATCAAAGGACACGAATGGCAGAAGGCGGCTGACGAAAATCGCAAGCGTCAAAGCATTTTGCGAACCAAGAAGGCCTGCTCCGACACGCGGACCAAGCATTCTTTCAACAGCCTGCCTGCCCAGGAGGCGGGCAATCATAAAAGCAATCAGAGCGCCAACTTCAGCCCCGATGGCCACATAGAGCGTGCCGGTGACATGCCCGAATGCAGCCCCGGCGGCCAGGGCAATTGGCGCACTTGGAATAGGGCTTGCCACGACGGCTATGGCCATAAGTGCAATGATCGCGAAGGGGCCGAAAAGGCCCAACTCCTCCACCCATTGCCTGACGTTTTCCGCGTTCACTTGCGCCCAGTCCGGAGCCCACCACACCCAAAATCCAATCAGGCCCGCAGCACCAAGCAGCACCAGGGCAGTAGGAATTTTTCTGATCATGCTCCTTTCTTGCATCTCGGGTTTCCTGCTTTCATGTATGACCCATTCCCCTCAAAACGTGGCGGATCAGCCTACTGTGAACTGCCCCATCATCCCGCTGTCTTCATGTTCGAGGATGTGGCAGTGGTACATGAAGGGTGCGTCGGCTTGGGCAAGCTGGTCGAACCGGATCAGAAGATCGGCCGATCCGTCGATCAGAACGGTGTCTTTCCAACCTGTGTTGTGACGCTGGGGCGTACGGCCATTTTCGGATAAGACCTGAAATTTGACGCCATGCACATGAAATGGGTGCATCATCATATCTGCGCTGACCGTCCAGCGCTCAAGAGATCCCCGTGGTACATGGAAATTGATCTTCTCTAAGTCATATGCATCCCCGTTGATTGAAAAGCGCCTGTCAGAGCGACCAAACATCATCCCCATGCCCATGGGCATGTCCAGAGACAGGCGCCTCCATTTCGCGTTTGTTGCATCACCATTGGGGCGGCTGCCGCCTAGGTCTGATGGCAATTGCGTGATCCTTGCGGGGAGGGCAGGGTCAACGGAAAATGGCAGAACAGAGAATTGCCCGGATTGCTGGCGCATACCTCCCATCATGCCGCCCATCATGCCGGTATTGGGATTGTGGTCCGAGGTAAGCGTCACGTCGCGCCCATCCGAGAAATCGACAAGCACCTCGGCGCGCTCGCCGGGTGAGAGGCGCAGTTTTTTCAAGCTGATCGGTTGGTCTAGATAGCCGCTGTCTGTGGCCAGCAGATAAAGCGGGCGTCTGTCTGATAAGGCGAGCGTATAGATGCGCGCGTTGGAACCGTTCAGCAGTCTCAGTCGAACCATCCCTTTGGGAACCACAGCGGTTGCACCGACTTGACCATTCACCAGGATCGTGTCGCCAAGAAACCCCATCATGCTCTCGGGCATGGACAGCGACAGGTCAATTTGACCTCGACGGGTAAAACGGCGGTCCTGCAAAACCAAAGTTATGTCATCAACACCATATTCCGATGGCAACCCGCGCGCATCATCCTGGCCGTCGTCAATCTGAAGCACGCCAGCCAAACCCATTTGCACCTGCCGGGCGGTCGCGCCGTGAACGTGAGAATGGTACCAAGCGGTTGCCGCCTGTTGGCTCAAAGGCAATTCTGGCCGCCAGGTTGCGCCCGGCGCGATTGGCTGGTGGGGACCACCATCGACCTCACCGGGGATCAGGAGCCCGTGCCAGTGAACCGAAATCGGCTCATCCAGGGAGTTTCTGACTTCGGTCAATGTGGATTGACCAGTCTTCATTCGAAGGGTTGGACCCAGAAACGGTTGGTTGAAGCCCCAAGTGTCAGCGCTGGACGGACCTGAAAAGGTGGTCCCCCCCTTTTGCGCCTCTAGTCGGACCCGTCCAGATGTCATGGCGTCCAAGAGTGGTGGCATGGTAAGACGTCTCGGCGTTGCTAGAGCCCATGACACGGGCGCTGTGCCCGAGAAAAAAGTGCTGGCTGCAAGTCCACCAAGAAGTGTTCGGCGTTTCATCAATTGCCCTTTCGACTACGACTTCAGAACGTCAGGCAGAGCGGCGATTGCCACCTGCGCGCTGACAACTGGCAGGCCCGCCTTTATCCATCCGGTCCCAGCCCGCGATCCAAGCATGCCTTCGGAAACATCAATGAAACCTTCATACCGCAAACGGCGAAGGTTACGCATCACGGCGCCGCTTCGTCCCCCGGTTGCGCAGATCATGGCGACGGGGCGGCCATCTGCCAACTCGTGTGCCTTGAACAGGCGTTCAGGAAAACGTTCGTCATGCAGGCTGACCGGCCAAGCCAGTTCTGCGACACCCGTTTCGCTCCATTCCTCTGGCGATCGAATATCAAGAAGTCTGATCCGGTCCTTCGTCAGTGCCTCAAAGGCATCGGCTGCGGACCAGATCTCCCCAGTTTGCCCTAGTGCCGAGGTTGCCACTAACTGCGTGGGAAAAGCTGCCAATAGAACCAGCGTTTGGCGACGGTCAATTCTCAAGATAGTACCTCCTCAGGCCACATCAATCGCCAAGCGCAGCATGTCGCGAACTTGCCCGGCTACGTCTTGCAAAGAGCTGTTCTTAACCGCGGACATGGAGGCGACCGGGTCGACGGCACTGACTTCCGTGCCGCCCTCGACTTGGCGCAGGATGACGTTGCAGGGCAGCATGGCACCGATACGCGGCTCCAGCCCGATCGCCTGATGCGCCATGTTGGGGTTGCACGCGCCCAGGATCCGATAGGCGTCCATATCCACGTCGATCTTCTTTTTCATGGTGTCTTTGACATCGATCTCGGTCAACACGCCGAACCCCTTTTCACTCAGGGCATGGCGAACCCGCATGTCGGCGTCATCGATTGCGACTCCGGCAAGCAGGCGGTCATAGGTATAGCTCATGATGGTTCTCCTTGTGGATTTCCGCCCCGACCGGCCTCGGGGGTAATTCAATGCCGGTCGGGAACTTGGACGCACCCATCTGAGTGCGCCCGATTGGGAACTCAGTTATTCTGAGTTCCCAAATTGTCACCCATCGTTCCTTGGGGCGACGGGCGCATGTCCATACGGTCGGCAGGGGCGGTCATTTCACCCGTCGTCACCATGCCATCCCCATCATTGTCGAGATGTTGAAAACGGTCGACCATCGTCGACCGGGTGATTTCGGTGTGCAGAATTTCGAATTCCTCAAGTGACAAGACACCGTCGCCGTCCGTGTCGGCATCTGCATGCATCGACTGCAGTTGCCCGTTTACCTCGTCGCCCGAAAGGACACCGTCACTATCCGCGTTAGTGCGGCCCATCATCGACCTACGCATAAGAGACATCATGTCCTCATCCATCATACCCAACTGCTCGGTGCCGCTCATCATTCCTTTGGCGCCCATCTGATGCATACCAGCGCCCATCATCCCACCATGCATCTGCATCATCATTTTCATCATGCCCCGCATCATTTCATGATGGTTGCCACCCATCATGCCCGCTTGGCCCATCATGCCAGTCGCCCCCATTTCCGTACCCTTGGCAGCCGGGTTCTGCGGCATGGTTTGCCCTGCACCTGGCTTATCCGCGTCGTGATGACCGGCGTCGGCATAGGCCACGCCAGCCGTGCTGGTGATCAGTGCAAGTACAAGTGTGGTTTTGACAATATTGAACATCGTAGCCTCTCCGTGTTTCGTGTTCTCAGACATATCGGCATAAGAAATCGAAACGGAAGGGCGCGCATCTATCGGATTGTAACCGTCTGTCGCAATGCCCAGAGCTTGATACAATCGGTGACAAAAATGGGTCTGACCGCCCCCAAATAGATGGCTTAGAAAGAAACCATGACGAACCCACCGCATATCCTCGTCGTCGACGATCACCAGCAGATCCGGGACAGCGTAACCCGCTTTCTGGAAAAAAACGGTCTGCGCGCCACTTCTGCCAAGGATGCACAGGATATGGATGCGAAATTGGCCAAGGGGCATTTCGACTTGATGGTGCTTGACGTCATGATGCCTGGCGAAAGCGGGCTTTCTGTCTGCCAGCGACTGGCCTCTGAGAAAAGCATCCCAATCATCATGCTGACGGCGTTGGGAGAGGAAACGGATCGGATCGTCGGGCTGGAGATCGGCGCAGACGACTATATCGCGAAACCGTTCAACCCGCGCGAACTGCTGGCTCGGATCAAGGCAGTATTGCGTCGTGCCCCGCAGATTGAAACAGTTTCAGGTGACTTTGCCGGGAAGACTGTCCGATTTGCACATTTGTCATTGGATGTCGACCGACAGGTTCTTGTGAGCGATGACGGCGAAGAAACGGCGTTGACCCATGCGGATTTCAAGCTGCT
>CALJDH010000101.1 GCA_938023895.1 uncultured Aliiroseovarius sp. | reverse complement strand
TTCAACATCGACATCTTCGGCACGCTCTCGACCCCCGCCGCCTATGAAGCCATCGCCAAGGCCGACTGCGTTGTGGCGTTCGGTACGTCTTTGCACCACTTTACCACCGACAAGGGCGCCTTGATGAAGGGCAAACGCGTGGTCCAGGTGAATGACACCGTGACTGAGGTGTCCAAGAACTATCACCCCGACGCGGCCTTGGTGGCCGACGCGGGCCTGACCGCCGACAACATCGTCTGGTGGCTGGACGAGGCAGAAATCCCCCCCAGCGGCTTCACCGCCGAGTTGGATATGGAGGTTCTGACCGCCCACCCGAAAGGGAATCCGGACAAGGCCGCACCGGGTTTCGTCAACTTCGAATACGCGCTGGATCGTCTGGACGCCGCACTTCCCAAGAACCGCTTCCTGACCACCGATGGCGGTCGCTTCATGACCGAGGTTTGGTGCCGCGTTGACGCCCCCGATGCTGAAAGCTTCATCGCAACGACCAATTTCGGCTCGATCGGGCTGGGACTTCAGGTCGCGATCGGCGCAGGCTTTGCGGTGAAAGACCGTCCGGTCGTCCTGTTTACCGGGGACGGCGGCTTCATGATGGGTGGGATCAACGAATTCAACACCGCCGTGCGCATGAAGCAGGATCTGGTGGTGATCGTCGCCAATGACAGCGCCTATGGGGCCGAGCATATCCAGTTCCTCGACCGGAAGATGGACCCGGGCCTGTCGATGTTCGACTGGCCGTCCTTCGCCGAGATCGGCACCGCGCTGGGCGGGCAGGGCATCTATGTGGATAGTGTCGAGACACTGGAAAGCGCGATCACCGCGATTGATACCCGCACGAAACCGCTGCTGATCGAGCTGCGGCTGGATCCGAATGACGTGCCGCGGATGCGAATCTAACGCGGGCGTTTACGTACTGAGATCGGTCAGGATCCGGTCCATCATCGCGTCGCAGGCGGCCAGTTCGGACAGGTCTACGCCCTCGTCTGCTTTATGGCCGTCGCGCGCCATGTCGCCGGGTCCGATCACCACGGTGGGGATGCCTTCAGCAGCGAAGAATCCGGCCTCGGTCCCGAAAGCGACCTTGGTGGTGTCGGGGGCATCTGCCATCTGGCCCGCCCAGCTGACGACAGGATCGTCAACGGGCGTGTCCAGCCCGTAATAGGCGTTGGTCTGCGTGATCTCGACGGCGTTAGGATTGCCGAAAGCGGCTCCGACGCGTTCGGCGATGGCGTTCAGTTCGGACAGGATGTCCGTTGCCGGAACCTGCGCCAGATGACGAAATTCCATCTCTAACACAGCGGAATCCGGGACAATGTTCAGCGCGCGGCCGCCGTTCATGCGGCCGATATGGACGGTTGAATAAGGGATGGAATAGGCCGCGTCCGTTGCGCCATCTGCCAACCGATCTTGCAGCGCGCGGACCTCGTCAACGAACCGTGCGGCGACATGCAGGGCGTTGGTGAAGTCGGGCGCCAGCGCGCTGTGGCCCGCTTCCCCATGACAGGTCACGGTCAGCGCCACTTTGCCCTTATGCCCCGTCGCCACCTGCATCGAAGTCGGCTCGCCCACGATGACCGCGCGGGGGCTGCCCAGTAGCGGTGCCAGAGTAGGCATCATCTGGCGAATGCCCACACAGCCGATTTCCTCGTCATAGGAAATCGCAAGGCTGAGCGGCTCGGTAAGCGGAGCTTTCGCAGCACGCTCCGCCATCGCAAGGGCCGAGGCCAGAAATCCCTTCATATCCGTGGTCCCGCGCCCATGCAGACGATCCCCACGGCGGGTCAGGGCAAACGGATCACTGGACCAGTCCTGCCCCTCGACCGGTACCACATCTGTATGCGCCGACAGGCACACACCGCCCATTTCGGGCCCGATCCGTGCAAACAGCCCGGCCTTCTGCCCGCAGGGCGAGGGAATGCGCACCACGGCGAACCCGGCGCTTTGCAACAAGTCCTGCACATAATGGATCAGGTCCAGATTGCTGTCTTTGCTAACCGTCGGAAAGGCAATCAGCCGATCCAGAATGTCGAGTGTTCTCATGCGGTCTTTCCGTCAGCTGTCGGGGTGAATTTAATGTTTAGGCGGGATGGCGTGTCCCGGATAATTCCAGTCACGGATTACCGTCGCGGCGTGGTCGATGAAGGCATTGACCGTCAACACGTTGCGCGCGCCTTCGGGGATGATCAGACCCAACTGCATGGGCCGCTGTTCGCCTTTCAGCGGGATGAAAACCAACCGCCGCCCGTCCGGAGACAGGTCGGAATAGGGTCTAATATTTGCAATCGCATACCCAAACCCATTCGCCACCATCGACCGCATCACCGCCATATCCCGGGTGCGTTCGACAATGCGGGGTTTGCGGCCCGTTTGGTCGAAGAAGCTGAGGAAATAGTTGCTGCTCAGTGGTAGGTCCAACAGGACCATCGGATAGTCCAAAAGTTCGGCCACTTCGACCTCGTTCTGGCGGGCCAAGGGGTGGCCTTCCGGCACCATCGCGTAAGGGGGCAGGGTGCGCAGGGGGACGAATTCAAGATCGGGCGGGATCTCCAGATCATAGGATAGCGCCACGTCGATCTGCGCCCGGCGTAGCTGTTCGATCAAGGTCAACTGGTCGGTTTCAATCTGGCTGACGCGCGCGTCCGGATACTTTAGTTCGAACTGCCGCCGGATCGCGGGCAAAAGCACCTGCGCGAAGCTCACAAGGCAGCCGATGTTCAGTGGCCCCTGCACATTGCCCGAGATATCGCCTGCCAGCCGGTTCAACGCATCGGCTTCCTGTAGCACCTGCTTGGCCTGCGCCATGAATTGCCGCCCGGCTTGCGTCAGGCTTAACCCATGCGCGTGTTTGCGTACGAAAAGTGGTAGGCCAAATTCGTCTTCAAGCTGGGAAATCGCCGCCGAGATTGACGGCGACGATACATTCACCCGTTTACTTGCGAGCGAGATCGAGCCTTCCTCGCCGACCGCGATGAAGTATTCCAACTGACGAAGAGTGAACCGCAATGCCATCGTGCGATTATGCCTTACGGTTCAAATGGTTCAAGCCAGATCGAGGGGTTGATGTGCTCTTCGTTGGCGACATTTACTCTCTACTCGGCGGCCACAACGGCCCTGTCCTGATGTGCAAGCCAGATCTGGAAATCGCGGATCGTGCCTTCATAGTCATCGCCCGCCAGCGGCCCTTCAAGCGCATGTTCAGAGCCCAACGCCACCTGCATGCGTTCCAGCTTTTCGCGGTCCTCGCGGTTGACCTCTTCCCACAGCTTGATGCGGTCGGCGATGGTCGCGTCGTCCAGATCATCGCCATAGACGGACATGGTCCATTTCACGCGGATTTCGCCTGCGCTGAGCGGGAAAATACTCAGTGACACCAGAAGGCTGGCCGCTTGGCTGGCCACCTGCGTCGGGAACTTCGCAAACAGGGTCGAGCGCATGCGTTCGTCATCGCTCAGCCCCTCGGCCCCGTGTCCACGCGGCGGGATCGTGTTGGGATAGTTTGCGGCGTAGGAGGTGAAGTCATAGCCAGCCACCAGTTTGCGCGCCAATCCCGTGGGGGTGTAGCCGTGCAGTGTCTGGGGATGGACCACAGACAGATGGTAGCCTTCCATGAAGTTCTCGACCAGGCATTTCCAGTTGGTCTGCCAATTCTCTTCGGCGACATGCACCAGACGGAAGCCCTCGGTCTCGTAGGGGGCCAGCAATCCGTCTAGATCTGGGTGATCAAACGGCGCCGCATGGGTGTCCAGATTGACGTAAACAAACCCGTTCCATAGATGCACATTATGGCCATGCAGGCGACAGGATTTGCTGTCGAACCCCGCGTTTTCCATCCGCGCGGCACGCAACAGCGCCCCGTCACGACCATAGGCCCATGCGTGATAGGAACACACGAACCGTTTCACATTGCCCCGGCCCTCGGCCAGCGGCATGCCCCGGTGACGGCAGACATTGGCCAGCACGCGGATATTCCCATCATCTCCGCGCACAACGATCAAGGGCTCTGTCAGAAGCTTTACGGTGAAGTAGTCCCCGGGTTCAGGGATTTCGTCGGCGCGGCCCAGACAATGCCACCCATCGTGCAATACCGTGGCCGCTTCGTGGTCGAACTGCGCCTGACTGGTATAAAAGGCACCCGGCATGCACATCGGGCGATCGGCCGGTAAGGCGGCCAACTCCTGAAGCTTTGTTCTCAAATCACCCATCTTACCCTCCGTTTCCTGTTGCGTTTTGGGGTTATTCGTCGCCGGGGACGCCGTAGGATGGCGCCTCGCGCGGGTCGAGCGCGCGTTGGACATAGGCGTCCAGCTGCGGCTTATAGATCTCCCACGCAGTGGCGATATTTTCGATTGGACAGTCCTCGGTCCAGTCGCAGCGCAAATCGGCGACGGGCCATGCGACCTTGTCGACCAGCATCATGCCTGCGGAATGCACGGGACCCGCTTCGCCGCCTGCAGCCAGCCCAGCGCGCATAGCGGCGATCAGCCGGTCGCCCAGATGGCCGGAACTGGCCAGAAACCCGTCCACGATGGCTTGCGGCACGCCGTCATTGGCCAACAGGTTCCCACCCGAGGCCACATCCGGCCCCTGCGCTTGCGTCCAGATGCCAAGGCTGTTGGGTCCGGAGTGGATGGCTGTCGCGCCGGTTTTATCCACCGCCAGAACCTGCCGGTATTCGATGAACCGGCCCAGATCCTTCAC
>CALJDH010000100.1 GCA_938023895.1 uncultured Aliiroseovarius sp. | reverse complement strand
CAGATCAGCGTGACCAAGTCGGTTCCGGCAGCAGGTGCGGATTATCACATCGACGCGCTGGCAGGGGCGACCCTGACCACGGTGGGTGTGCACAACCTTCTGAACTTCTGGATGGGTGAAAGCGGCTATGCTCCCTTCCTGGCAAATCTGAAAGCGGGGGATATCTAATGGCCCATAAACGCAGAGAGATGCTGATCGACCCGTTGGTCGACAACAACCCGATCACCTTGCAGGTGCTGGGGATTTGTTCGGCGCTGGCGGTGACCTCTTCGCTTCAGGTGGCTTTCGTCATGGCCATCGCGGTGACCTTGGTGACCGCATTCGCGTCGCTGTTCATTTCGATGATCCGCAGCCAGATCCCCGGATCGATCCGCATTATCGTCCAGATGGTGATCATCGCGTCGCTGGTTATTCTGGTGGATCAGGTGCTGAAAGCCTTCGCCTATGAGATCTCGAAAACCCTGTCGGTCTTCGTCGGTCTGATCATCACCAACTGTATCGTGATGGGCCGCGCCGAGGCGTTTGCCATGAAGAACGGCCCCATCGACAGCTTTATCGACGGCGTCGGCAACGGTCTGGGCTATGGTCTGATCCTGATGCTGGTCGGCGTGATCCGCGAGCTATTTGGCTCGGGCAGCCTGTTTGGCGTTACCATTCTGGAAACCGTGAACAACGGTGGCTGGTATGTCCCCAACGGTATGCTGCTTCTGCCCCCGTCGGCGTTCTTCATCATCGGACTGATCATCTGGGCCTTCCGCACATGGAAACCCGGTCAGGTCGAAGAGCGTGAATACAAAATTCAAACGGTCGAGGCCCACTGATGGAAGCGCTTCTTTCCCTCGCCGTGAAGGCGATTTTCGTTGAAAACCTGGCCCTGTCCTTCTTCCTTGGCATGTGTACCTTCATCGCCGTGTCCAAGAAGATCTCGACCGCGATTGGTCTGGGCATCTCGGTCATGGTGGTGCAGTCGATCACTGTGCCGGCCAACAACCTGATCCTGACCTATCTGCTGGCGCCCGGTGCTTTGTCTTGGGCAGGCTTCGCGGATGTCGATCTGACCTTCCTTGGCCTGATCTCGTATATCGGCGTGATCGCCGCACTGGTGCAGATCCTCGAGATGGTCTTGGATAAGTACTTCCCGCCGCTTTACAACGCGCTGGGTGTGTTCCTGCCGCTGATCACGGTGAACTGCGCCATCCTTGGTGGCTCGCTGTTCATGGTGGAGCGCAGCTATGACTTCGCAGAATCGGTGACCTACGGCATCTCGTCGGGCTTCGGCTGGGCGCTGGCCATCACCGCGATGGCAGGTGTACGTGAGAAGCTGAAGTACTCGGATATCCCGGATGGCCTGCAAGGGCTTGGGATCACCTTTATCACCGCAGGACTGATGGCTATGGCCTTTATGTCCTTCTCTGGCGTGAAACTGTAAGGGGCAAAAAGATATGGCAACCTTTAGCCTTGGCATCATCCTTTTCACCCTGATCGTTCTGGCGCTGGTCTCGATCATTCTGGCCGCCCGTTCGAAACTGGTGTCCACAGGTGACGTGAACATCACCATCAATGGCGAGAAAACGATCGCGGTTCCGGCTGGTGGTAAGCTTCTGCAAACGTTGGCCGAACAGCAGTTGTTCGTTCCGTCGGCCTGTGGCGGCGGCGGGACCTGCGCACAGTGCCGTGTGAAAATCCACTCGGGCGGCGGGTCGATTCTGCCGACCGAGGAAAGCCACATCACCAAGCGTGAGGCCGCCTGTGGCGACCGCCTGTCCTGTCAGGTGGCCGTGAAGCAGGACATGGAAATCGAAGTCCCGGAAGAGGTGTTCGGCGTCAAGAAGTGGGAATGCACTGTGCGATCCAACGACAATGTCGCGACCTTCATCAAGAATCTGGTTCTTGAGCTGCCGGAGGGCGAAGACGTGAACTTCCGCGCGGGTGGCTACATCCAGATCGAAGCGCCGGCCCATAAACTGAACTATAAAGAGTTCGACATTGGCGAAGAGTATCACGAGGACTGGGACAAGTTTAACTTGTGGCAGTACGAAAGCACCGTGTCCGAGCCGATCGAACGTGCGTATTCGATGGCGAACTATCCGGATGAAAAAGGCCTGATCATGCTGAACGTCCGCGTGGCCTCGCCGCCGCCGGGTGCGCAGGGCATTCCTCCGGGCCAGATGTCGTCCTACATCTTCAACCTGAAGCCGGGCGACAAGGTCACGATCTCGGGTCCGTTTGGCGAGTTCTTCGCCCGTGAGACCAACAAGGAAATGGTGTTCATTGGCGGTGGTGCTGGTATGGCGCCCATGCGCTCGCACATCTTCGACCAGCTGAAGCGCCTGAAGAACAAGGATCGCAAGATTACCTTCTGGTACGGTGCGCGTTCGAAGAAAGAGATGTTCTTTGTTGAAGACTTCGACAGTCTGGCCGAAGAATTCCCGAACTTCACGTGGCACGTGGCCCTGTCGGATGCGCTGCCCGAGGACGACTGGGGCGGTTACACCGGCTTCATCCACAACGTCCTGCATGACGAGTATCTGAAGGATCACCCGAACCCTGAAGATTGCGAATACTACATGTGTGGTCCGCCCATCATGAACCAGTCCGTGATCAACATGCTGCTTGATCTGGGTGTGGATCGCGAAGACATCATGCTGGATGATTTCGGCGGATAAACCCTCCGAGCGATCCAGACAGACACATCAAAATGCCCCGAGCAATATTAGCTCGGGGCATTTTACGTTTACGGAGCCGTCACTTAAAAGTAGAGCGGTTTTACTGGCATTCTGTTAAAGTTGGTGCGATGTTCCTTAATCTGAGAAGACTTAAGTCGGGGATTTCATGGTTCTAAGTTCAATTGGCGCCGGGGCACTGGAACGTCTGCGTCAGCGTGGCCATACCCGCATCTACAAAAAGAAGGATGTGGTGTTTCGGTTCGGCGATCCCGGCCTGACGCTTTTGATCGTCTCCTCCGGCACGGCCGAGATCAGCGTGACCACCGCGGTCGGACAGAAATCCATTCTGGGCGTGGCAAAGGCTGGCGATGTTCTTGGCGATATCGCCTGTTTGGATGGCGGCCCACGCAGTGCGGATGTGCTCGCTTTGGAAACCATGGAAGCGGTCGAGGTGCAACGCCAGGACGTGCTGCATCTGTTCCGCGAAGACCCCGACAGTGCAATTCTTGTTATTGAAGCGCTATGCCAGAAAGCCCGCAATGCCTCGGAGATGTTCGAGGTGCAGACCATGCAAAGCGGGCAGGCGCGTCTTGCAGCCTGTCTGCTAAGGCTGCTTTCGAATGCCGTTCCGAATGAAGCGGGGCAGCTTGCCGTGAAGGCCAGTCAAAGCTGGCTTGGTGCCTATGCCGGCCTGACGCGCGAGAATGTGAACCGGCAGCTGAAGGTCTGGGCCAAGGACGGCGTAGCCCGGTTCGAAAAGGGTTTCGTCGTGATCGAGGATCAGGATCGCCTTGCGGAACTGGCACAAGGTGACGACCACTGAGTTTTCCCCTTGATCGCACCAATAAGTTGAAAATGATTAAAAATCTGCCGATTTTCTGCAAGCTGTGACGCGCGTCACAGGTTCGCCATGTGGTGCGTGCTATCCAAAAGGAGAAGACGCTGAAAGCTTTTGGGGAAAGTTATTTTAGCACGCTTAGATAGATAGAGCTCGCTTTGGGTGGCGCTGGAAACGGCGTTTTGGAGTGAGAATTGGTCCCGACCTCCGGGGTGCCTAAGTGTCTTCCCTCGTCAGATGACGGACGAGGTTTGGTTGTGCCATTACTGGCTGCCGTGAGTGGTGAGGCGCTACGTCAGCTCTGGGTTCTCAGGTCCAGAGGCGCCGACACACCTTAAGCCGATTGCGAAAGCTCTGTCCGGACATCGCGGATGGAGCTATCCCATTCGTGCTCACCCGTAGTCTCAGACAAATGTTCGGCCTCATCCAGTAGTGTCTGTGCAGCCTCAAGATCACCGTTCGCCAGATGTGCCTTTGCCAACGCCGCCTTATAGAAGGGGATGTTCAGATCCGCACCGATCATGCTGGCCTGTTCGGTTAGCATTTCCAGCATGGCAGGGGTTTCTGTCGTGTTGCCCTGATAGATCTGCAAAATCGTCATCCAGACGCGTCCAATCAGTGACCAGAATTGCGCTTGTTGCTCATCGGCAATTTCGATCCCGGCCTGAATTTCCTTGGCAGCTAGATCCAGATATCCACCCGCCAACAGAGCTTGACCGCCAAAAACGTGGATCCATGGGATCTGCGCGATGGCGCCGATCGCTTTCAGGTGTTCTTGTGCCTGTGACATAGCGGCTTGCGCCCCGTCCAGATCTCCTTCGCGGCTTGCCACATGGGCATCTGCCGACAGAACCGAGGCCAGCGGATCTGCGCCCAGCTCTAGGAATAGGCGACCGTGATCTTCGAGCCGATAGATGGATTTCAGCTGAGCGCTCCTGGCTGCTGCCCGATCAAACTGACCAGAATACAGCGCATGGGCAGTTTCATTCACCAACCACATGACCTTCAGCTCGTCATCGCCGTCGCGTGCAAGCTTCTCCATCATCGCGACATACTCGCCGCTGTCGCGAACACGTCCATTGATGATGCGATGGGCAAACAGACCGTAGAGTGCGGTCATGCGCTGGCGGTCGGTGCCCTGGGCATAGGTGATGGCATCTTCCAGCAGCTGATAGCGTTCCAGCACCACAGGGTGAGAGAAGCCCATGCGTTGCACCGTGGCGCTGGCCAGAAGCGACAGGATGGGCAGGTACTCGGGACGCGAGACCTGCTCGGGTGCGGCCTGGTCTTCCATGTTCGCGCGCGCATGATCCAGATAGGCCATGGACTGATCAAAGTTCACCGCCATCAGCATGTGAATGCCAGCCGCGATGCAGGCCGCCGGAAGGTTTTCGTGGTCGCGTGCGGCCATGCGGTGGTCCGCGATCAGATGCGGGTAGGCGGTGCAATAGTCCGGGTCATGCGTCTGCATCGCGTCTGCAAAGGTTTTGTGCAGGGACCGACGGCGCTTGCCCGGAATCATCTCGTAGGCCGCATCGCGCAGCAGAATGTGGTCGAAGAATAGGGCGCCCTCGGCATAGGGATTGAAGATACCGCGGATGGTCAAAACGCGAAGCTCGTCGTCAAGGTTAGGACGATCAGGTAGAAGATGCGCGACACGCTCGGGCTGAAAATCGCGCCCCAAGATGGAGGCGCATTGGATCACGTCGCGCAGCGCGCCGAAGCCGTTGATGATGGCCTGAAAGGTGGCCTCGATCGTTTGGGGCAGCTGTTGCGATCCGTCCTCGTCACCGAATTGACGCGCGTGGGTGGCGAGGGCCGAGAGGAACAGGGGATTGCCTTCAGCCGCTTCGATGATCCGGGCGCGTTTGGCGTCGTCCAGTTCAGGATAGGAAGACAGGGCCTCCGCAGCGGCGCCTTCCGAAAGTGGGGCCAGATGGACCGGCGTCACTGGCGTGTTTTCCAGCAGCGCGTCGACCTTCTCGGACGGGCGGCTGGTGACAACGATGCGCGGCGGGGTGCCTTCGGCCTGCATGAGGGACTGAAGCACGGCGATCGTACCTTCGTCGAACCAATGCAGGTCATCGAAGGTCAGGGCGGCTGTGCGGGTCTGCGCAAGCCCGGCCAGAGCGTGGGTGGCCAGCGTAATTCGACGCGATTGCAGCTGTTCGGGGGTCAGAAGAACGGGCTGGGCGGCCTGCAGGCCAAGCAGCCCGGCCACCACCATGACGTCTTGATCTTCGAGCGCGACCCCAATTGATTTAAACTGCGTCTCCAGATCTTCAAGCGAGGATTGCGCGTGCAGATCCAGTTCGCGCCGCAGTGTCTCTACCACGGGGAACAGCGCGGATTGCTGAAGGTTGGCGCGGGCGTCGACCCGGACGATCCCGGCGTTCTTTTGGGTGCGGGTGAAGGCGTCCAATAGCACGGTCTTACCGATGCCCGCCGGACCGATAATTGCATGGGCGCGGTTGGCGCCGTTTTGCAGCAGAGTTAGCTCCTTGTCACGCTCCAGCAGGTTGGAGCCCTCGGTGTGATCCTCTTGGAACTGGAAGCCTGTGACTTCGATCAGCTCAACCGGTTGGTCGATGCCTTTCAGAAGGCGTGTGTCATGGGCGGCTTCGTCAAGACGTGCGAGCCGCGACAGGAAAGACTTCGTCTGCCCCGAGATCACAACCCCGCCCGTGGGGGCCTGCTCTTGCAGCCGCGCGGCGCGGTTTACGTGCAGACCGGTCAGTTGCGGAAACAGGGCGCCCTGTTGGCCGACGCGACACATGATCTGGCCGGTGTCGATCCCGACACGCACCTGTTGACCGTTCACCTTTTCGGGCATGGATTTGGCAATCGACAGCCCAGCCGCAATCGCCGACAGCGCCGAATCCTCGCCATCGTGATCCAGTCCGAAGCAGGACAACACCCCATCGCCATAGCGCTGTAGTACACGGCCGCGATAGGTTTCGACCGTGTCATTCACCAGTTGGTGAAAGGCGGCGATCGTGTCGTCATAGGTCTCAAGTTCGGTCGAGTTCGCAAAGGCAGTGGACCCGACAAGGTCAATAAATTGAATGGTCAGGATGCGCAGCTCGGGGTTGTTGTCGTTTGCAATAACCTCGGTTCCGCAATGGCTGCAAAACCGCGCGCCTTCATGCAGCGGCTCTGCGCATGACATACAATTCATTGCCTGCATTCTTACCTCATCGACCTTTGACGTACCCACTCCCTTGCCATGGCCGCATGCCTTACCCGTTTGCTGTCCAGCGGGTTGGTCATCGCCCATGAGCACCAGACCCGGAATGCACCGGGAAGGCGTTCACCAGTTTGCAACTGAAGCGGTGCCGCGTCAAACGAAGTTGTTGGAAAACCGTTAGGATCCGGGTCCTTAACCTCGATCTGGGCTGACACGGGTGCCACGTAAGCGCGGTCCAGTTGAAGGTCGAACGCGTTATAGAACAGGCGGCCCGACGCATTGCGCGTGACGAACGTCATGTTCAGTAGATTCGAGATGGCCCCCTGTGCCGGGTGGCCGGGCAGGGGATCCGGGTCCATGTGTTGCTGGAACGTGGCGCACATCTTCATTCCACGCGGGCCTATGGCCGTGAAGCGCGTGTTCTCAAGCTTGATGTCCGACCACACCTTGGGCATCGCGTAGAACACCTTGCCCGCCATGATCGCGGACTTGCTGTTTACATACAGCCTGCGCGGATAGAGAAGCGGTGCCTGCCGTGCCTCGGCTGTGCGCGTGTAGGGGATGGCGAAGGTGGCTTCGCCATAAGGCGACATCGCCATGAAGTCCGGCACAAACGACCCGCGCACATTGTGGTAGCTGCAGAAGGACATGCCGACGGGATGATAGCCCGGTCGGGTCAGAGGGCTTGGGCCCAGCTCGATCCCTGGTGGCAGCATGGCCTGCACCTCGGCGCGCGGGACTTCGTAGAAGACGAAGACGCCCGACATCTCGCCCCGCGCAAAGAACGGGGTCAGCGGCCATTTCGTGCCCGAGATCGAATTCGTCTGGAACATCGCCTTTTCCGAGACGGTTTC
>CALJDH010000099.1 GCA_938023895.1 uncultured Aliiroseovarius sp. | reverse complement strand
GCATGCGCCCGAAAACAACTGATCGGAGATCACACTCATGGCCAGACCCAAGATTGCGCTTATCGGTAGCGGCATGATCGGTGGCACCCTTGCTCACCTTGCTGCACTGAAAGAAATGGGCGACGTTGTCCTCTTTGATATTGCGGACGGCATCCCTCAGGGTAAAGCACTCGACATCGCAGAAAGCGGCCCCGTTGAAGGGTTCGACGCAGCACTGTCGGGCACCACGTCCTACGAAGATATTGCTGGCGCAGACGTCTGCATCGTCACCGCCGGTGTGCCGCGTAAGCCGGGCATGAGCCGCGATGACCTGCTGGGCATCAACCTGAAAGTCATGAAATCGGTCGGCGAAGGCATCAAAGAGCACGCCCCGAACGCTTTCGTGATCTGCATCACCAACCCGCTGGACGCCATGGTTTGGGCTCTGCGCGAGTTCTCGGGCCTGCCGCACAACAAAGTTGTAGGCATGGCTGGCGTTCTGGACTCGGCACGCTTCCGTCACTTCCTGTCGGTCGAATTCGACGTGTCCATGCGCGACGTCACCGCCTTCGTTCTGGGCGGTCACGGCGACACCATGGTTCCGCTGACCCGTTACTCGACCGTTGGCGGCATCCCGCTGCCGGATCTGGTGAAAATGGGCTGGACCAGCCAAGAAAAACTGGACGCCATCGTTCAGCGCACCCGTGACGGTGGCGCCGAGATCGTTGGCCTGCTGAAAACCGGTTCGGCTTACTACGCCCCGGCCGCTTCGGCGATCGAAATGGCTCAGGCTTACCTGAACGACCAGAAGCGTCTGCTGCCTTGCGCGGCGTATGTTGACGGCGCTTACGGTCTGGACGGCTTCTATGTTGGCGTTCCGACCATCATCGGCGCAAACGGCATCGAGAAAGTCATCGACATCGAACTGAACAAAGACGAACAAGCCATGTTCGACAAGTCGGTTGATGCGGTGAAGGGTCTGGTCGAAGCCTGTAAGGGCATCGACAACTCGCTGGCATAAGTCCAGTTTCGATACTGCAAATTAAGATGTTGCGCCGCTCACCCCGAGCGGCGCATTTTTTTTGCAGTGCCCCAGCTGGTGTTTCGGACAAGTGGTGCCCATTGCGCAAAGCTACTTGGCGTTGCGCGATTGCTGGCGGATGGCGTGAACGATTTCATCAAGCTCGTGCGCAAGGTATGAATCAAACTGGTCTGCCGTGAAGTCGACCGACACACCAGTTGCGTGGGTTCCGACGGTCTGTTCAAGATGAAGCGGGCAGGCATGAAGCGCGTCCTGAGCTTGAAGCAATTCCTGCTGTTCATTGGTGAGATGAAAAATCTCAGCATAAAGCGCCAAACCTTCTGCCAGCGGGTCATCAGCCGCAGTTACGCGTTTGATACCTTCCCTGCGACGGCTGTGAAGCGATTGCAGCAACGCTTTGCCCTGTGTTGCATAGCGAAGCGACTTTAGCAGCCAATGGCGTGCCGTCATTCCGTCAAAATGCAGGATACGCGCTTTTGCAGCAGTCCGACCGGGCGAAATTTCGCCTCTGAACTTTTCTTTGACGGCGTGGATGGCGATGAATTTGCGATCCGCAAGTCGTGCCATTGCCTTGCCGGACGTATGGCCTGATAGCCCGTTTTGCAGATAGGTACGTGCGGGTCCATAGACCTGATCAATCTTCGACGCAGGCAGGCCCGGCGCACGAAACATCCCATCGAAAATTCCCTCCTCTGGTGCGATCCAAACACGTTCCAAGTTAGGGATATGCAACCAAGTATCAGCTTGGGCAAGTTCCTCTTCCATCCCACCTGGGGCCCAAAGAAATTCGTCCGCGTCGGCGTGCAAAAGCCAATCCGTGCGCTGCTTCTGAGCAATGAGATTGGCATTCTGCGTCTGTCGACGTGTTTGCCATGCAGGGCGCTTCTCATGCCCCAGAGCCTTCCAGTGGGACAGGTCGCACAGAGTAACGTCGACGCCGGGGATGGATGCCATGACCTTGGCCGCCGGGTCATCGGGATCGTCGAAAAAGAGGTGAACCGATTTTGCGCCCATGGCCAGATGGTGACAGGAAAATGCCAGCACAAGCGGCAGCGGTTCGCGCACGGTTGAGACAACGGACCAGCTTTGATCGGGCATTCGCATTCACTCGGAGCAATGGGCAATCCAGTCCTATCATTGAGGCAGATATGCCAGCAATGATAAAGCGATGAGGAGGGGTGATTGCCGGGTGCAGCGGTTTGGATTAAAGCGGTGGGGTGTATTTTAGTTTCTATTGGGAGTCTCTCGTGACCCTACTTTTTCCTATGACCAACGAAGACGGGTTTGTCTTTGCCGCAACGGGGGCGCAGTACCGCGGATTGGCGCGGCGCGCGGCACGGTCGTTGCGGGCTGTGATGGGGGATGATATCCAGATCGATTTGTTTGCGGATGTGCCGGTGGACGATCCTGTTTTCAATCAGGTCCATAGCCTGGATTATGTCGGCACCCGCCCCAAGATGGAGGCGCTGCGCGAAAGCCGTTTTACACACACGGTCTATCTGGATTGCGACGTGGTTGCGGTGGCCGATTGTTCGGACATGTTTGCATTGCTTAGGCAGTTCGATTGCATTGGGGCGCATGACCAATACGGAAACGCTACGGTGCCAATGCATCAGCCGACACGAGATTTGCCCACCGGGTTTCGCCAAATTAACAGCGGCGTGATGGGGGTCCGAAAATCTGAAAAGATGCTGGCGTTTTTGCGCCAATGGGAACAGCGCATGACAGACGAGGGCGAGCGCTGGGACCAGCCGGTCCTGAAAGAACTTCTTTGGGATAGCGATCTACGCGTTTGGATTTTGCCGCCGGAATACAATTTGATGCACACGGGGTTTATGCCTGCAATGGGCAAGCGTATGGCCGCGCCACGCCTTCTGCACATCACCACTCTGCACGAAATCAACGGCGTCGAGGAAAAGACGGATCAGCCCTTTAATCTGGTCGAACTTCTGGGACATCGCGCTTTGACGGCGCTGTATGACCTTCTGGGTCGGGATCGCTCTTTAGGCGCTGCACCATCGGCCCGCGACCGGATTGGAGACCTTCTGCGTCGGTATCCAAGAGTGGAAAAGCGAGCGCGTTCGATCTGGCGTCGCTTGCGATGAAATAAGATTCGCAATCGGACTGATTTGCCGAAACTTAATGATTTGTGATCACACATTTTGAGGTGTGATCACAAAAATGACGTCTTCTCCAAAAAATCGCCCAAATTTGCAAAAAACGTTTCGGCCTTCTGCTTCACCTGTGCATTTTGTCCAAGACCCAATGGACCAACTGGATAGGATGATTTCATGAACATTCATGAATACCAGGCGAAGGCCCTTCTGAAATCCTACGGCGCACCCGTTTCGGACGGCCGCGTTGTACTGAAAGCAGAAGATGCCAAGACCGCCGCAGGTGAACTCGACGGACCGCTTTGGGTGGTCAAAGCCCAAATTCACGCAGGTGGCCGCGGCAAAGGTTCCTTTAAGGAAGCCGACGCTGGCGAAAAAGGCGGTGTGCGCCTGACCAAATCGGTCGAGGAAGCCGCTGAAGAAGCCAAGAAGATGCTGGGCCGCACCCTTGTGACCCACCAGACCGGCCCGGCCGGCAAGCAGGTAAACCGCATCTACATCGAAGCCGGTTCCGGCATCGAGCGTGAGCTGTACCTGGCGCTGCTGGTTGACCGCCAGACCTCGCGTATTTCGTTCGTATGCTCGACCGAAGGCGGCATGGACATCGAGGAAGTGGCAGCCGCCACCCCCGAAAAGATCCTGAGCTTCTCGGTTGATCCGGCAACAGGTTTCCAAGCCTACCACGGCCGCCGCATTGCATTCTCGCTGGGCCTGGAAGGCGCTCAGGTCAAGCAGTGTGTGGCTCTGATGGGCAAGCTCTATAAAGCTTTCGTCGAGAAAGACATGGAGATGCTGGAAATCAACCCGCTGATCATCACCGATGGCGGCGATCTGAAAGTTCTGGACGCCAAGGTTGGCTTCGACGGCAACGCTGTTTACCGCCACCAAGACATCGCCGAACTGCGCGACGTCACCGAAGAAGACCCGAAAGAGCTGGAAGCGTCGAAATACGACCTGAACTACATCGCTCTGGACGGTGAAATCGGCTGTATGGTGAACGGTGCTGGTCTGGCAATGGCCACCATGGACATCATCAAGCTGTACGGCGCTGAGCCGGCCAACTTCTTGGACGTAGGTGGCGGCGCCACCAAAGAGAAAGTGACCGAAGCCTTCAAGATCATCACCTCGGACCCGAACGTAAAGGGCATCCTTGTGAACATCTTCGGCGGCATCATGCGCTGTGACGTTATCGCCGAGGGCGTTGTTG
>CALJDH010000098.1 GCA_938023895.1 uncultured Aliiroseovarius sp. | reverse complement strand
GGACGTTGCGCTGAACCCTGACGTTATGGCGCAATATCCGTTCTGCCGCCTGTCTGGCCCGGCCAACATTCTGGTGGTTCCGGCCCGCCACTCGGCGTCGATCTCGGTCAAGATGATGCAGGAATTGGCGGGTGCCACGGTTATCGGTCCGATCCTGTCGGGCATCGACCAGCCGATCCAGATTTGCTCGACCAACTCGACCTCGAACGACATTCTGAATATGGCGATGCTGGCCGCGACCCGCTTGGGTAAGCGCTAATTTCGCTGGAATAGAGACTGAAACGGCCCGTGGGATATCCTGCGGGCCGTTTTCGTTCTGTGCAGGTTTGAACAGATAGGATGCGTATCGCGCTGAGTTGTTTGGTGGCTTGGGGTTGCTATCTTTCAATGGAGAACAGGAGGCACCTATGGGTCAGCTTGTGGATGGCGTCTGGCAAGACGTTTGGTACGACACCAAGAAAACCGGCGGCAAATTCAAACGCGAAGACGCGCGGTTTCGCAATTGGGTCACGGCGGATGGGTCTGCGGGCCCGACGGGCGATGGCGGCTTCAAGGCCGAACCCGGGCGCTATCACCTGTACGTCTCGCTCGCCTGCCCTTGGGCGCACCGCACCCTGATCTTTCGCAAGCTGAAAGGGCTTGAGGATCTGATCGGCGTGACCGCCGTGCATCCTCATATGCTGTCGAATGGGTGGGAGTTTGACGCCGACGATCCCGACCCGCTGTTCGGGCACAGCTTCATGCACCAGATTTATACCACCGACAAAGCCGACTACTCGGGCCGCGTGACGGTGCCCGTTTTGTGGGACAAAGTACAAAATCGGATCGCCAGCAACGAAAGCTCGGAAATCATCCGCATGTTCAATTCCGCCTTTAACGGGCTGACGGGAAACACGTTGGATTTCTATCCCGAGCCGCTGCGGGATCAGATCGACTCGATCAACGATGACGTCTATCGAAACATCAATAATGGTGTCTATCGCTGCGGATTTGCGACCACGCAAGAGGCCTACGAACAGGCGTTTGACGCCCTGTTCGAGGCGCTGGACCGCGTTGAAAACATCCTATCCCAAAGCCGCTATCTGGTCGGTGGCCAACTGACCGAGGCCGATTGGCGCCTGTTCACCACGCTGATCCGGTTCGACGCGGTTTATCACGGGCACTTCAAGACGAACCTGAAACGGATTGAGGATTTCCCGAACATCTCGAACTATCTGCGTGAGCTCTATCAGCATTCCGGCGTGGCCGAGACGGTGAACATGCAGCACATCAAGTCGCACTACTATTACTCGCACGAGACGATCAATCCGACGCGGGTGGTGCCGAAAGGGCCCAAACTGGATTTCACCCGTCAGCATGACCGGGAACGTTTCTGACGCAGTTTGACTTGCGCGCTGGAGCAGCCCTAGGCTTGTCCGATGCGGTATCTTCTGAACCATCTGCACGGGCGGCATCCGCTGTGGCAAAGCTTCTGGGTGAATGGCGTCGGTGTCCGGTTGGCGCTCTACCTCCTTATTTTGCTGGTTCTAGGGGCCGCCCCGATCTCGTTTCTTGTGGCGGTGGCGTTAATTGCTGCCGATGCGGTGTGTCTGTTGTGGCAAAGCGTCGGTTATTTCCGCGCCGCTGACGCGCGCGTGCGCGATACAGGGTCCATGCTGCCCACATGGGGCGGGATGATCGCCTTGGTGATCGCGGTTTTTGTTGTGGCGTCGCAATGGTGGGCCTTGGGTTTGGCAACGCGCCCGGGTGAGGATGGCCCCAGTTTTGCCGAGCGCAAGGCGCAAGAACGGCAGGCTGAATACCAGATTGTGCGACAACCCGATGGAAACCTGCTGTTCCAGGGTCAGATTGTGTTGGGCGTGACCAAGGCGCTGGGTCGCGAACTGGCGCAAAAGCCAACCCCAGCACGCATTACCCTAAACAGTGACGGCGGGAATGTGTTTGAGGCACGCGGGTTGGCGAAGCTGATCACGACGCATGGGATGACGACCCATGTGGACGATACGTGCAGCTCGGCCTGCACCTTGGTGTTTGTCGCGGGGGCCAAGAGAACATTTGGACCCGGCGCACGGTTGGGGTTTCACAGCTATATGCTGGAGGACGCGCAGCGATTGCCGGGATTCAACATCGAAGCCGAGCAGGCGCGGGATCGGGCGTTTATGCAGGGGCAGGGCGTCTCGGATGACTTCATCACCCGCGTTTATGAGACCCCATCAAGCGACATCTGGTTTCCGGAACACGGGGTTTTGCGCCAATCAGGTGTCGTGACACAGACCCCCTGAAAGCAGAAAACCCCGCCACAAGGACGGGGTTTTCCGGTGATTTAGAGACGTATTAGTCGATGATCGCGTTGAGCGTGGCCGAGGGGCGCATCACTTTGGCTTTCAGCTCGACCGAGGGGCGGAAGTAGCCGCCAATGTCGGCTGCCGGACCCTGCGCTGCGGCCAGTTCGGCCAAGATGGCTTCTTCGCCGTCGGCCAGTGCCTTGGCAACCGGAGCAAACTCGGCAGCTAGATCAGCATCGTCCGACTGAGCGGCCAGAGCGTCGGCCCAGTAGCGGGCAAACCAGTAGTGGCTGTCGCGGTTATCCGGCTGACCAACTTTACGCGAAGGCGAGTTGTTGTTGTCCAGAATGCCTTGGGT
>CALJDH010000097.1 GCA_938023895.1 uncultured Aliiroseovarius sp. | reverse complement strand
GCGCGCAACCTGAAAGCGGAACGCGAAAACCGGACCGAGGGCGTCTATGTCTGACCAAGCACTTGATCTGGAAACGGGCGAGACGCTGATCGACAGCTTCTCGGGCAACACCTCGACCTATGTGAAAGAGCACGTGATGCTTGCCGCGCTGGGCGCGGTCGTGATCTCGGGCGCGTTGATGGCGATGGGAAATCCGCATGCCTGGACCGGTGTGATCGGATCGGTCGCAGCCATCGGGGTGCGCGGGCTCTATGTCGCCAAGGAACAGCTGGGTTTCACGTGGCACCTGACCAACCGCCGTCTGATCGGCCCGGATGGGCGCACCATTCTGTTGAGCTCGATCGACAAGGTGAACGTGATCTTCACGGCTGCCCAACTGGTCACCCTGACGGGCGACAAATACATGCTGAAATATCAGGCCGACGCCAAGGCCACCCAAGCCGCGATTGATCGTGCGCGAGGCGCGTAAGGAGACTGACATGACCACCACCTTCACCAATGCCCGCCTGATCAACCCGGAAACCGCCACCGACGAACTGGGCAGCCTGACCATCGAGGGCGGGCTGATCACTGGTGTAAATGCTGGCGAGGATGGCGATATCGTAGATTGCGGTGGCAAATGTCTGGCCCCCGGCATCGTGGATATTGGCGTGAAGATTGGCGAGCCGGGAGAGCGGCACAAGGAAAGCTTCCGCACTGCCGGTTTGGCGGCTGCGGCTGGCGGCGTGACCACGATGGTTATTCGTCCCGACACCACCCCCGCCGTCGACACGCCCGAGACGTTGTCCTTCGTCACCCGCCGTGCTGGGCAGGTGACGCCGGTGAACGTGCATTCGATGGGTGCTCTGACCAAAGGTCGCGAAGGCCGCGAGATGGTCGAGATGGGCTTTATGCTGGATGCAGGCGCGATTGCCTTCACCGATTGCGACCACGTCGTCACCGACAATAAGGTCTATTCCCGTGCCATGACCTATGCCCGTTCGCTGCGCGCGCTGATCATCGGCCATCCACAGGATCCGCAGCTGTCCAAAGGGGCGGCGGTGACTTCGGGCAAGTTCGCGTCTTTGCGCGGTCTTCCCGCTGTTAGCCCTCAGGCCGAGCGGATGGGGTTGGAACGTGATCTGGCGCTGGCCGAGATGACGGGTGTGGCCTATCACGCCGACAGCCTTTCGACTGCGAAATCGCTACCTGCGCTGGAACGTGCCAAAGAGGCGGGGGTGGACGTCAGTGCTGGTGTGAACATTCACCACCTGACCCTGAACGAGCTGGACGTGGGCGACTATCGCACCTTCTTCAAGGTGAAACCGCCCTTGCGCAGCGAAGACGACCGTCTGGCGATGGTGGATGCTGTCGCCTCGGGCCTGATCGACATCATCTCGTCCATGCACACGCCGCAGGACGAAGAAAGCAAACGCCTTCCGTTCGAGGAAGCTGCCTCGGGTGCGGTTGCGCTGGAAACCCTGCTGCCCGCTGCGATGCGGTTGGTGCATGCGGGGCTGATCGACTTGCCGACGCTGTGGCGTGCGCTGTCCCTGAACCCGGCCCGTCGTTTCAACCTGCCGGGTGGAGAGCTAACCGTCGGCGCCCCCGCAGATTTGGTCCTGTTCGACCCGGATGCACCTTTCGTGCTGGACCGCTTCAAGCTGAACTCGAAATCCAAAAACACGCCGTTTGACGGCGCGCGGATGGAAGGCAAAGTGCTGGGCACATGGGTCGCGGGCGAGCGTGTATTTGGTGGCGATGATGCCTGATCTGGTCACCTCTCTCCCGCTGCTGATTGGTGTCGCTGTCGCGGGCTATCTGCTGGGCTCGATCCCCTTTGGCATCGTTATGGCGCGGCTGTTCGGTCTGGGCGATCTGCGACAGATCGGGTCGGGCAATATCGGGGCTACAAATGTCCTGCGTACCGGCAACAAAGTCGCGGCCTTTCTGACCCTGATCGGAGACGCTGGCAAAGGGGGCGCTGCGGTTCTGCTGGCCCGCGCCCTGTTTGCCGAGGACGCAGCCCAACTGGCAGGCTTCGCGGCTTTCCTTGGCCACTGCTTCCCGGTCTTTCTCGGTTTCAAAGGCGGCAAGGGCGTCGCCACCTGGCTGGGCACCATGCTGGCCTTGGCCTTCCCGTTGGGGCTGGCCGCCTGTGCCACGTGGCTTGTCACCGCGCTGGTCTTTCGCATCTCGTCGCTTGCCGCTTTGGTTGCGGCAGCCCTGTCGCCCGTCATCGCTTTGGTGTTCGGTTGGCAAAGCCTTGTTCTTATATCGGTTGCATTGGCTGCCTTGATTTTCTACCGCCACAGCGCGAATATTGCGCGTATCATCTCTGGCGAAGAGCCGCGTATTGGGCGCAAATAGCGCCGCACGTAACAAGGAATACTCCCGATGGATTTTCAGACATCAGTTAGAACCTGCTTTCAGAAATACGTAACTTTCTCAGGCCGCGCGATCCGAAGTGAATATTGGTGGTTTTCCCTGTTCCTCGTCCTCGCGTCGATCGCTCTGGGACTTGTGGATAGCGTTTTCTTTGGCTGGGAAAGCATGTTCTCGCCGCTGAGCGACCTGTTCTCGCTGGCGACCATTTTGCCCAGCTTGGCTGTCACGTCGCGCCGTCTGCACGATATCGACAAATCGGCCTGGTGGATGCTGCTGATCCTGATCCCGATTGTTGGCTGGATCGTTCTGATCTATTGGATGTGCCAGCCCGGCACCCAAGGTCCGAACCAGTTTGGTAACGATCCGTTCGGCGATGGTCCGGCCGATTACGATGACAGCGACTATGCGCCGTCGTCGATCCCGAATGTCGGTGACTGATCACCCTCTGATCTGAAATACCTTATCTTTCGATGTCGCGCCTTGGACCAGTTCAAGGCGCGATTTTGATATGCCAAGCGCGTCGGCCAGCAATTTTACCACCGCCTTGTTGGCCTTGCCGTTTTCGGGCGCGGTGGTGGTCTGAACGCGGATCTGTCCATCCCGCAGCGTGACCTCGTTGCGCGAGGCCTTCGGGGTGACCCGCACCGCGATCCGTGCCCCGTCTTCCATCAGATATGAGAGTTCGCCCTTCTTCATGGGCGCAGAGTGCCGCGCGGGGCTGGACGGCGCAAGGGCT
>CALJDH010000096.1 GCA_938023895.1 uncultured Aliiroseovarius sp. | reverse complement strand
GAGACACCTTCATGTCGATTGATATCGAAACCGCGCGCAAGGTTGCGCATCTGGCCCGCATCAAGGTCGAAGACGACCGCCTGCCGGAGCTGGCCGAGAATTTCAATGCGATCCTTGGGTTCATCGAACAGCTGAACGAAGTGGATGTTGAAGGTGTCGAACCGATGACCTCGGTCACGCCGATGCGTCTGAAGCGCCGTGAAGATGTGGTGACGGATGGCGGTATGCCGGAAAAAATCCTGTCCAACGCACCGGATGCCCGCGAAGGCTTTTTCGCGGTTCCGAAAGTTGTCGAATAAGGGGGCAGGGATATGACCGAGCTGAACAAACTGACGATTGCCGATGCCCGTGACGCGCTGCGTAAGGGCGATGTGACCTCGGCCGAGATCACCGAGGCCTGCCTGACCGAAATCGAAGGCGCCGGTGCGCTGGGCGCTTTCGTGCACAACACCCCGGATCTGGCCCGCGAGCAGGCGAAAGCCGCTGACGCGCGCATTCAGGCTGGCGACGCCCCTGACATGTGCGGCATCCCGCTGGGCATTAAAGACCTGTTCTGCACCAAGGGTGTGCCGTCGCAAGCAGCATCGAAAATCCTCGACGGCTTCAAACCCGAATACGAATCGACCGTCAGCCAGAACCTGCTGGATGCGGGCACCGTCATGCTGGGCAAGCTGAACATGGACGAGTTCGCGATGGGCTCGTCGAACGAGACCTCAGCATATGGCAACGCTGTGAACCCGTGGAAAGTGGATGACCGTGATCTGACGCCGGGTGGCTCGTCGGGTGGTTCGGCGTCTGCCGTGGCGGCTGACCTGTGTCTGGCCGCAACCGGCACCGACACCGGTGGCTCGATCCGCCAGCCTGCTGCCTTTACTGGTATCACCGGCATCAAGCCGACCTACGGGCGTTGCTCGCGCTGGGGCATTGTGGCCTTCGCATCCTCGCTGGATCAGGCCGGTCCGATGACCAAGTCGGTTCGTGACGCGGCGATCATGCTGGAAGCCATGTGCGGCCACGACATGAAGGACTCGACCAGCGCTGATATTCCGGTGCCGAATTTTGAGGCCATGCTGACTGGCGACATCAAAGGCAAGAAGATCGGGATCCCGAAAGAATACCACATGGAGGGTATTCCGGCTGAGATCGAGAAGCTCTGTGCCGATGGTACGGACATGCTGCGCGATGCAGGGGCCGAGATCGTCGACATCTCGCTGCCGCACACCAAATACGCGCTGCCCGCCTATTACGTGATTGCGCCTGCGGAAGCCTCGTCGAACCTTGCCCGCTATGACGGCGTGAAATACGGCCACCGTGCTAAGCTGGAAGCCGGTGACGGCATCAACGAGATGTACGAGAAAACCCGCGCCGAAGGCTTCGGGGCCGAAGTGCAGCGCCGCGTGATGGTCGGCACCTATGTGCTGTCCGCTGGTTTCTACGACGCCTATTATAACCGCGCCCGCCGCGTACGCGCGCTGATCAAGAAAGACTTCGATGATGTCTTTGCAGCCGGTGTGGACGCGATCCTGACCCCGGCCACGCCGTCGGCTGCCTTTGGTCTGGGTGAAATGAAGGACGCCGATCCCGTGAAGATGTACCTGAACGACGTCTTCACCGTGACCGTGAACTTGGCCGGTCTGCCGGGAATTTCGATCCCCGCTGGTTTGGATGCGCAGGGTCTGCCGCTGGGTCTGCAGCTAATCGGCCGTCCATGGGAAGAAGGCGATCTGCTGAATATCGCCCACGAAGTCGAAGCCCGTGCAGGTTTTGTAGCTAAGCCTTCGAAATGGTGGTAAAACGCGCCCCATTGGCGTGACTGTACTGTAAGGAGCCCGCGATGCGCATCACCCTCGGACTTGCCTTTCTTGGCCTGATGGCTGGATGTGTGGCGCCACTGCCTGACAGCCGGTCTCCGGAAAACCTGTCTGGACAGCCCTTGTCGGCGCTGGGCGAAGACAGCTCGGTCGATGCGGCACCCACTGCCGCATCCGAGGCAGCGACCATTTCCGACGAACAAGACTTCGCCGCCGTGTCGTCGCGCGAAAGCATCGAAAGCGATGCGGCGCGTCTGGAAGGGTATCGTGCGAATTACCAGCAGGTGCAGCCCGAGGCCGTGCCAAATCGACCCTCTGGATCGTCAACCTCGATCGTGCAGTACGCGTTGTCGACAACCAACTCGGTCGGAGAGCCCTTGTACCAGCGCTCGTCCCTGTCGGGTGACGCCCGCGCACGTCGGAACTGCTCGCGCTATACTTCCGCAGATTTTGCCCAGATCGCGTTCCTGGAAAGCGGTGGCCCGAAGCGGGACCAATATGGCATCGATCCGGACGGTGACGGCTTCGCCTGCGCTTGGGATCCGGCCCCGTTTCGCGCCGCGCGCGGCGTCGAAGTGCCAGCCGCGACGACTGAAGGGGTAAGCTCGGAAGAGCTTGAAGAGATTGGCATCACAACCGAACCAACAGCACCAGCCCCCGGGCAACCTGTGCCCCTGCCAGGTGAGACGCTGAACATCTCGACCGAGTGATGCAGCCCATTTCGCACCCATCCCCCAATTTCGGCCCGCGCCGGGATGGGTTGGTGCCGTCGCTGATCGTCCTGCACTACACCGCCATGCCAGACCCGGACGAGGCGCTAGAGCGTCTCTGTAGCCCCGAATACGAAGTGTCCGCACACTATCTGATCCACCGCGACGGACGGCTGTTTAAGTTGGTCGAAGAAGAAATGCGCGCGTGGCATGCGGGTGCGGGGTCTTGGGGGGGGATGGATGACATCAACTCCCGCTCGATCGGCATCGAGATGGACAATGACGGGGCCTCGCCATTTTCCGAGCCGCAGATGGCCACGCTGGAATCGCTGCTGCCGGGCGTCATGCGGCGCTGGAATATCGGTCCCGAAGGCGTGATTGGCCATAGCGATATGGCGCCGGGGCGCAAAACTGACCCCGGTCCGCGCTTTGACTGGGCACGGTTGGCGCGACAGGGTCTTGCGGTGCGCTCTGGAACTCTGGGTGACTCATCAGATATTTCGGTCGATGCCTTCCGAACCTACACAAGCTGCCTTGGCTACCCAAGCGAAGCTGATGACGCCACCCTGCTGGCCGCCGTGCGCTTGCGCCACCGCCCATGGGGCGAGGGACCCCTGTCCGAAGATGATGTCGCGGCCCTTCCCGACGTTTCTCTTTTTCTTGCCAAAAATATCCCGGGGTGAGCCTCGAAGAGGCGAGGGGCAGCGCCCCTTCCACCCTCGCACCTTGACGCCACCGCTAAGCATATCTAAGTCCAGCCTTGCGCGGATGGCTGGATGACCGCGGGTGACTGTTGGGGCGTGCCCCTTCGTGACGCGAGGAAAGTCCGGACTCCACAAGGCAACGGTGCCGGGTAACGCCCGGCCGGGGAAACCCGAGGGAAAGCGCCACAGAGAACAGA
>CALJDH010000095.1 GCA_938023895.1 uncultured Aliiroseovarius sp. | reverse complement strand
CGTGGACGATTTGGACAGTCTTTTTGAACCCTTCTACACCACGAAGGCCCCGGGCGACGGGGTTGGGCTGGGTCTGGCGATCTCGTCAGGCATCGTATCTGACCTCGGCGGGCGGTTGATTGCGCGCAATGGTCAGGACGGAGGGGCTGTATTTGAGGTCGAACTTCCTATCTTGAAAGAGGAAGACGCCGATATTGAAGCTGCGGAATAGCAGATAAGAAGCGCACGCAGGAGGGCGCCATGGCACAGGCAATTAAAGTCGCAATCGTCGATGACGAACAGGATATGCGACAGTCCATTTCTCAGTGGCTGTCCCTGTCAGGGTTTGAAACCGACACCTTCCCCTCGGCCGAAGAGGCCTTGAAAAGCATCGGGCAGGATTATCCGGGCATTGTGGTGTCCGATATCCGTATGCCGGGTCTGGATGGGATGGGCTTTCTGAAGAAGCTGATGAGCCAGGACAGCAGCCTTCCCGTTATCATGATCACCGGCCACGGCGACGTGCCCATGGCGGTCGAGGCGATGCGCGTCGGTGCCTATGATTTCCTTGAAAAACCCTTCAACCCGGACCAACTGACCAAGCTGGTGAAAAGCGCGACGCACAAACGGCGTATGGCGATGGACGCGCGCGCGCTGCGGCGCGAATTGGGGGATGGATCGACCATCATGAAAAAGCTGATCGGTGCCTCGCCGGTCATGTCGCGCTTGCGCGAAGATATTCTGGATATCGGTCAGTCCGACGGTCACGTGCTGATCGAAGGTGAGACCGGCACCGGTAAAACCCTTGTGGCCCATGCGCTGCACGCTGTGGGGGCGAAGGCAGGGAAGCGCTTCGTTGTCACCTCCTGCGCCGGTGTGGACGAGGATGAACTGACCCGTCGATTCTTCGGCCCGATTGACGAGGGCGGGGTGCTGCCTTTGGTCGAAGAGGCGCGTGGCGGGACGCTGGTGCTGGAAGACATTGAAGGCATGCCGATGGGTCTTCAGGCACGGCTTCTGGCGTGGATGAACGATCAAGGCAGCCCGGCGGAAACGCGCGTGGTGGCGATCTGCAACCTGCAAGAGCAGGGCAAAACCTGCGAGGATTGCCTGCGTCCGGACCTGTTCTATCGCCTTGCGGCCATGAAGATCACTCTGCCACCACTGCGTCAGCGCGGGGAAGACATTCTGATGCTGTTCACTGTGTTCGCGGACCAATTCGCCGATGAATATGGCTGCGCGGCGCCGGGCGTCAGCGCACAAGAGGCTGCACAGCTTCTTCAAGCGCCGTGGCCGGGCAATATCCGCCAGTTGGAGAACATCGCCGAACGCGCCGTGCTGCAATCGCGTCGCGGGTCAGGCACGATTTCGTCTCTGTTGATGTCTGACCATGACGAGGTGCAGCCCGTCATGACGACCGAGGGTAAGCCCTTGAAAGAATACGTGGAAGCGTTTGAGCGGATGCTGATCGACAATACGATGCGCCGTCATAAGGGGTCGATCGTGGGCGTGATGGAGGAGCTTTGCTTGCCGCGCCGGACCCTGAACGAGAAAATGGCGAAATACGGGCTGCAGCGCTCTGACTATCTGAACTGACGTTGGAAGGGCTTGCCGGACGGGCAGGGATGCTCTACCTTTATTGTTGCGATGTTAAGCAATGGAGGTCGCAATGCCAGCATCACCCAATCCGCTGAAGAAGAATCTGGCCGCAGGCGACATGCAGGTCGGCCTGTGGCTGAATCTTGGCGATGTCTCGGCGACCGAGATCGCAGCGGCGGCGGGTTTTGACTGGTGCCTGATCGACGGAGAGCACGCGCCCTATGATCCCGTGACGATCCAAAACCAGCTGCGCGCCATGACGGGCTATGACAGCCATCCTATCGTGCGCGTCCCCATTGGCGAGGACTGGGTGATCAAACAAGTCCTTGATCTTGGGGCACAAAGCGTACTGGTGCCGATGGTCGATACGGCAGATCACGCCCGGCAGATGGTGGCGGCAACCCGCTATGCCCCTGAAGGGCGGCGCGGTATGGGCGCGATGGTGGCACGCGCCTCGGGCTGGGGGCGTGTTGCGGATTACGGGGCCACCATCAACGACGAGATCTGCCTGATCGTGCAGGCCGAAACCCGCGTGGCGATGGAGAATTTGGACGAAATCGCTGCTGTCGAAGGTGTGGACTGCGTTTTCATTGGTCCGGCTGACCTGTCCGCCGATATGGGCCATCGCGGCAACCCCGGCCACCCCGATGTGAAGGCGGCCATCGCAGAAGGGGTTGCAAAAATCCGTGCCGCCGGAAAGGCGGCGGGCATCCTGCATTACGACAGCACAAATTTTGCCTATTACCGCGATCTTGGTGTGACCTTCCTTGGCGTCGGATCAGAAGCCTCGCTTCTGCGGGCGGCTGTGCATCAGACGCTGTCGGATGCACGCAAGGCGGTAAGTAGCTGACTCCGACGTGATGGGATGCGACAATTGCGCGCCATGGGTGGGCTTTCGCAACGGACAAGCGCGCGTTACATCAGGGCAAGCCGAAAGGATCCCGCATGCGCAAGAAGCCCTATTTCCCGCCTCCGCCGCCAATTCCTGAAAAGACGCGCCTGTTTCAGCGCACTCCTCCGGCGATCTTTCCGCCGATTATGGGGGCGTTCGGGTTGGGTCTGGCATGGCGTCGCGCGGCTGAGGTCTATGGCGTGCCCGCAGCCTTTGGCGATATGATATTAGGCGCAGTTACGCTGATATATATATTTATAGTAGTGGCTTACGTTGCGAAGTTAATTCAACGCCCCGCCACGTTCTTTGAGGATCTAAAGGTGCTTCCGGGACGCGCGGGGCTGATTGCGATGATGCTGTCGGGTTATCTTTTGGCGGCAAGCATCGTGATCTACTCGACGTCGTTGGCGCTGGTCATCTTCTGCATCGCACTTGCCGGACATGTTTTGGTTTCTGGACGGGTGGCGTACACGTTGATCACCGGCCCGGTCGAGGCGCGGTCCGTCACGCCCGTCTGGCACCTCTTGTTTGTTGGGTTCATCCTAAGCCCGCTTCCTGCGTTGCCCTTGGGGTTCCACACATTCTCGACCGTGGCGTTCTGGGGAAGCGTCGTTGCGGCCCTTGCCATTTGGGGCGCGAGCTTGGCGCAATTCCTGCGTGCAGATGTCCCACCACCCTTGCGACCGCTTTTGGCCATCCACTTGGCCCCGGCCAGCGTATTGCCCACGGTTGCTTTCCTGCTTGGCATGCCCGAGGTCGCATATCCGTTTTGCCTACTGGCCGTCGTGCTGCTGGGGTTACTGGTCCTACGGGCCCGCTGGCTGACAGCCGCCGGGTTCAGCCCGCTCTGGGGCGCGTTTACCTTCCCGCTGGCCGCGTTCTCGACGGTGATGCAGATCGCTGCGGTGTCCACCGGGTCGGAAGTCTTGCGTATCATCGCCGGGCTCAGCCTTGTGGCTGCCAGTCTGATTATCCCGCCCATTGTCTATAAGGTCTTGATGATGTGGTCCAAAGGGGTGCTGGCGGTGAAAACCAACGCCGCTCAGGCCTGATCCTCGAAGGCGGGCAGGGCGGCTTGGGCCTTCTTGGTCAGGCTCCCGCGCACCAGCGCATAAGATCGGCGGATCCGATAGGTTAGCTCCTCCGGGTCCGCGTCGAACGGCAGGTTCACCCATGAGCGGTGAAAGTAAGGCGCTTTGACGCCGACGCCCGCCTCGATCAGCATGGATGCCGTCTCGATATCCGGCGTTTTCACGGATACTCCGGGCGTTTTCGCCCCCATGGCCGCGAAGATCTTGTCGCCGACTTTCCACACATCATGCCCCGGCCCAAACGGCTCGGACCAGTCCGCGCCGGGCAGTGCGCCACAGATCTTATTCACATTCTCTCGTGTCATGAGGAAAAGATAACGTGCTTGGCAGGCGTGGGGAAGGGTGCTAGCGTGCCCCTATGAAACGGAAAAGCATCATCATTATCTGCTGCATTACCCACTGACATCGTCAGGCGGGCCGTTCTTCTATTCCATACATGTCAAGAAGTTGCTAAGTCCGCCGCGGGAACACGTGTGCGCAGACTTGCGAGGACAACATGACGGATATCAAGCTTTACAACACGATGGCGCGGGCGAAGCAGGATTTCACGCCGATCGACGAAAAAAACGTCCGCATGTATGTCTGTGGGCCGACGGTGTATGACCGCGCCCATCTGGGTAACGCGCGCCCCGTGGTGGTGTTTGACGTGCTCTATCGCCTGCTGCGCCATGTATATGGGCCGGACCACGTGACCTATGTGCGCAACTTCACCGACGTAGATGATAAGATCAACGCCACCGCGCTGGCCCGCAAGGAAGCAGGCGCCTCCGGTACGTTGGAAGAGCTTGTCCACGAACGCTCGAACGAGACGATCGACTGGTACCTGAACGACATGCGCGCGCTGGGGGCGATGGACCCCAATGAAATGCCCCGCGCGACCGAGTTCATTGAGCCGATGATCGACATGATCGAAGATCTGATTGCCAAGGGGCATGCGTACCCGGATGGGGCGGGGCATGTGCTGTTCTCGGTCAAAAGCTATGACGATTACGGCCAACTGTCGGGCCGCTCGGTCGATGACATGATCGCTGGGGCACGGGTCGAGGTCGCCGACAACAAGCGCGACCCGATGGATTTTGTGCTGTGGAAGCCATCGACCGATGATTTACCCGGTTGGGACAGCCCGTGGGGCCGGGGGCGTCCGGGCTGGCACATCGA
>CALJDH010000094.1 GCA_938023895.1 uncultured Aliiroseovarius sp. | reverse complement strand
GGCCGGGATGGTGTTTACACCGCTGTTTGCCGCCTTCGGTCCCGAGCCCATTCGCACCCGGATGGAGATCGGTGACGCGAATGTGCTGGTCACGACAAAATCGCTCTATAAACGCAAGATCGCGGCATGGCGGGACGAGATCCCATCGCTGCAGTTGGTCTTGATTGTCGGCGATGACGCGCCCGAAGGATGCGTGGCGCTTGGTCCGGTGCTCGACGATGCTTCGCCCGATTTCCAAGCCGTGCGGACGCAGCCCGAGGACCCTGCCCTGATCCACTTCACGTCGGGCACAACAGGAAAACCGAAAGGTGCGGTCCATGTGCACGAGGCGGTTTTGTATCACGCCATGTCCGGGCGCTATGCGTTAGAGCTTCAACCCGGCGTGACCTACTGGTGCACCGCCGATCCGGGCTGGGTGACGGGAACTACTTATGGGATCATCTCACCGCTGGTGAACCGCGTGACGATGATCATTGACGAGGCCGAGTTCAACCTCGAGCGCTGGTACGGGATCCTTGAACAGGAACGTGTCGCCATCTGGTACTCGGCCCCGACCGCCATCCGCATGATGATGCGCGCGGGCAAAGAGGCTACGGAGGGCTTCGACTTCAGCGCGCTTCAGTTTTTGGCCAGCGTGGGCGAACCCCTGAACCCAGAAGCCGTGATCTGGTCGAACGAGGTGTTCGGCCTGCCCTTCCACGACAATTGGTGGCAGACCGAAACCGGCGGCATCATGATCGCCAACACGCGCGCCCAAGACATCAAACCGGGCTCAATGGGCAAACCCATGCCCGGCATCCACGCGGGGATCGTTGAGAAGGACAACGGTGGCTTGCGCGAACTTGGTGACGGCGAAATCGGCGAGCTTGCATTGCGGCCCGGGTGGCCGTCGATGATGCGGACTTACCTTCATGAACAGGCGCGCTACGACAAGTGTTTCCAAGACGGCTGGTACCTGTCCGGCGACCTCGCCATGCGGGATGCGGATGGGTATTTCTGGTTCGTCGGGCGTGCAGATGACCTGATCAAGTCCTCAGGCCATCTGATCGGCCCGTTCGAGGTCGAAAGCGCATTGATCGAACATGAGAGCGTGGCGGAAGCTGCCGCGATTGGCATTCCGGATGAAACGGCGGGGGAAGTCGTCAAAGCCTATGTGACGCTGAACCCCGGCCAGACCCCAAGCGAAGAACTTGAACGCGACATCCGCGGGCTTGCTCGCAAGCGCCTTGGGGCCGCCGTCGCCCCGCGCGAAATCGTATTCCGTGAATCTCTGCCCAAAACCCGGTCCGGCAAGATCATGCGTCGGCTGTTGAAAGCGCGTGAACTGGGCCTGCCCGAGGGCGATATCTCGACATTGGAGGTGGATGAAAAATGACCGCCACGAAACCCAAACTGGACCACGCCCATGTGCGGCGGCTGTTGCAGGACATGATCCGCATCCGCCGTTTCGAAGACAAATGCGCCGAGCTGTATACACAAGAAAAGATCCGCGGCTTCCTGCATCTCTATGACGGGGAAGAGGCCATCGCCGCGGGGATCATTCCCTGCCTGACCGCCGAGGACCGCGTCGTAGCGACCTATCGCGAACATGGCCATGCGCTGATGCGGGGCGTCTCGATGTCGTCTGTCATGGCCGAGATGTACGGCAAGGCCGAAGGCTGCTCGGGCGGGCGTGGCGGGTCCATGCACCTTTTCGACGCTACGACGAATTTCTATGTTGGGAACGCCATCGTGGGCGGCGGGCTTCCCTTGGCGACGGGCTTGGCGCTGGCCGATCATATGCGGGGCGACCGCGCGGTCACGGCCTGTTTCTTTGGTGAAGGCGCGGTGGCCGAAGGCGAGTTCCACGAATCCATGAACCTTGCCGCCCTGTGGCAACTACCGGTTCTGTTCGTCTGCGAAAACAACGGCTACGCGATGGGCACCGCGCTGGAGCGGTCTGAATCCGAGACCGATATCAGCACCAAGGCCGCCGCCTATGGCGTCGAGGCGCGCGTGGTCGATGGCATGGATATCGTCGCGGTCGAAGCCGCAGCGATGCAAGCGCTGGACCACATTCGCACCACCGGACAGCCGGTATTTCTGGAATGCCGCACCTATCGCTTCCGCCCGCATTCGATGTTCGACGCGCAGCTTTACCGCGACAAGGACGAGGTCGAAACGTGGCGTGCAAAAGGACCCATCGTTAGGTTCCAAACCTGGCTTCTGGTCAACGGGCTGATCCACGAGGACGAGATCGCCGCGATCGAGGCAGAGGTCGCGGCGGAGATAGACGAGGCCGTCGCATTTGCCGAAGCCGCCACGTGGGAGCCCGTCGAGACGCTGACCAAGGACGTCATGGCCCCATCGGCCCCTCCGCCCGAGGTCGCGGCGCCTTCGGGCACACTGGTCGACACCACCTATCGCGAAGCCGTACGCGCCGCGATCTCGGACGCGATGACGCGAGACGAACGGGTCTTCCTGATGGGCGAGGACGTGGGCGCTTATGGCGGCTGCTACGCGGTGTCGAAGGGCTTGATGGAGACCTTCGGCCCGGATCGTATACGCGACACGCCGCTTTCTGAATCTGGCTTCACAGGGGCAGGCATTGGCGCGGCTTGCGCGGGAATGCGTCCGATTGTCGAGCTTATGACCGTCAATTTCAGCCTGCTGGCGCTCGATCAGATCCTGAACACCGCTGCCACCCTGCGCCATATGTCCGGCGGGCAGTTCGGCGTGCCGGTGGTCATTCGGATGGCGACCGGTGCGGGTAAGCAATTGGCCGCACAGCATTCGCACAGTCTTGAGGGCTGGTATGCCCATATCCCGGGCCTGAAGGTGCTCGCCCCGGCCACTCTGGAAGACGCGCGCGGAATGTTGTGGACCGCCTTACAGGATCCCGACCCTGTGCTGATCTTCGAGAACGTGATGCTGTACAACCGGGCTGGCAAGATTGATGCGAACGCCGGCCCTGTCGATATTTCTAAGGCGGCAATCCGTCGGTCGGGCAAGGACGTCACGCTAATCACCTATGGCGGCTCGCTTTACAAAACGCTCGACGCGGCCGAGGTGTTGGCAAAGGACGGGATCGACGCCGAGGTGATCGACCTCAGATCGCTGCGTCCCTTGGATGACGCGACCATCATGGCGTCCGTGTCCCGCACGCGCCGTGCGGTCATCGTGGACGAAGGCTGGCGCAGCGGATCGCTGGCGGCAGAAATCTCGGCGCGGATCACGGAACAGGTGTTCTGGACGATGGATGCACCGGTCGGCCGGGTCTGCGCCGCAGAAGTGCCGATTCCTTATCCGAAGCACCTTGAGGATGCCTCGATCCCGCAGGTGCCCGCGATAGTCGCGGCGGTGAAAGCAACCATGGGGCGCGGGTGACATGAGTGTCTTTCGAATGCCTTCGCTGGGTGCGGACATGGAAGCCGGAACACTGGTCGAATGGCTGATCAAACCGGGGGACGAGGTGCACCGGGGTGATGTCGTCGCCGTCGTCGAAACGCAGAAAGGCGCGATCGAGATCGAAAGCTTTGAGACCGGCATTGTGTCCGAGCTGCTTGCCAACATTGGCCAAACCGTTCCAGTCGGCGAAGAACTGGCGCGGTTCGGCACGGAAGACC
>CALJDH010000093.1 GCA_938023895.1 uncultured Aliiroseovarius sp. | reverse complement strand
AACTCCTACGGTGTGACCGCCGCGGCCCAGACCTATTTCAACAAAACGCTAGACCAGTTGGAGCCGCACGAGGCCGCCTATCTGGCGACCCTGCCGAAGAAACCCGCGCGTCTGCACCCAGTGCGCAACAAAGAGGCCGCGCTGGGGCGCCGTAACTATGTGCTGCGCGAGATGTATCAGAACGGCTATCTGGATCAGGCGATTTATGAGGCCGAGAAAGAGCTGCCCCTGCGCTCGGTCCAGAATGGCGATTTCGAGGGCTTCCGCACCGCGCTGCCGGATCGTGACTATTTCACTGACGAAATTCGCCGCCAGCTAAGCCGCGATTTCGGCGAGGAAGAGTTCTTTACTGGTGGTCTCACCATTCGCGCGACGGAAAACCCGAAACTGCAAGATGTTGCTGCAGCCAGCCTGCGTCAGGGTCTTGAGGAATACGACCGTGCTCGGGGGGTATGGCGTCCCACTGGCGTGACGCTGCCCGAAGGCGCGCTGTCGGATGAGGCAAGCTGGCGTCAGGCGCTGACCGACACCAAGTTCCCGCGGGACATCGAAGGCTGGTATCCCGCCGTTGTGCTTGAGGTTGGCAATAATGACGCGAGGATTGGCATTGAAGGCGTCGAAGAGGATGATGACGGCCACTGGATTCCGGCCAAGGACGTCACCTGGGCGCGCCGCTTGGGCGAGGATGGAAACCTCGGGCGAAAGGCCCGTGTGGCGGGCGATCTTCTGAAGGTCGGCGAGGTCGTGCATGTACGTCGCATGGTCAAAGATGCCGATGGCAGCTTTGTTCGCTGGACCCTGCGCCAGATCCCAGAAGTGCAAGGCGGCTTCATGGCGATGGACGTCAACACGGGCCGTGTGATCGCGATGCAGGGGGGCTTCAGCTATCAGCACTCGGTCTATAACCGCGCCACGCAAGCGCAGCGCCAGCCCGGATCGAGCTTTAAGCCCTTTGTGTATGCGGCCGCGCTGGACAGCGGGTTTTCCCCGGCAACCATCGTGATCGACGCACCGATCGAGGTGGAAAGCGGCGGCAAGATCTGGCGCCCGAAGAATGCCTCGAACGAGTTTTACGGCCCGACGCCTTTGCGCACCGGGATCGAGCAATCGCGGAACCTGATGACTGTGCGTCTGGCTCAGGAAATCGGGATGGACACGGTGGCCGGTTATGCCGAGCGTTTCGGCGTCTATGAACAGATGAACCCGTTCCTCGCCAACTCGCTTGGGTCTGAAGAAACAACGCTGTTCAAGATGGTAGCGGCTTATGCGATGTTCGCCAATGGTGGCGAACGGGTGGAGCCTACGCTGGTCGACCGCGTGCAGGATCGGTGGGGGCGGACGATCTATCGCCACGACCGTCGCGACTGTGTGGATTGTGACGATCCGGTGCTGGCAGCCGGGGCCGAGCCGTGGATCAAAAGCAACCGAGAACGCGTGATGGACGCGATCACGGCCTATCAGTTGACCTCGATGATGCGCGGCGTTGTGCAGCGGGGAACAGCCAGCAGGACCGTGAACTTGCCGGTACCAGCTGCAGGTAAAACCGGGACGACAAACGATTCCCGCGATGTCTGGTTCGTCGGCTTCACCTCGAACATCGTGGCGGGCTGCTACATTGGATATGACCGTCCCCGGAACATGCCCGGTGCGTCTGGTGGTGGCATGTGTGGCCCAGTTTTCAATCGCTTCATGGCGGAAGCTGTCAAAGAACTGGGCGGCGGTGATTTCGAAGTTCCCGAAGGGGGGCATTTCATCAAGATCGACCGCTTCTCGGGCGCACGTCTGCCGGACGATGCAAGCGGCGAATATGTGGTGGCCGAGTATTTTCGCGATGGCGAAGAGCCGCTGTTCGGTGTGATGTTCGACGGTGGTTTTGCCATGGGGACGAACCTGCCGTTGTTCGACCGTGACGAGGTAGGGGGCGAACAGGTCCGGACCTCGACGGGGAAAACGGTTGTGGTGCCGGATAAGGCCGATTTCGGAACGCTCTCCTCGGGTGGTCTCTATTGATCAGGGTTTGGCAGTCATAGGTAGATTGGTTTTTGCGTCGATCCGACCGGCCCTTGCGCAAAACTTATGCACAGAATTGCATTTTGCCCATTGTCTTTTCATGGTGCGAACACTTATGTTCTGAGGACGGTGGTGTGTTTTGAATAGCACCCCGCGCAAGAGTTTCGCTGTCATGGCGACGGATGCCGGCCCAAGGATGCCGCAGACCACATCATGACAGGCTAAGAGCGCTTCGGGACGCAGCCGCATGACGGACTGGCCGCCGAAGCCGGAAATTGATGACCCGGCAGTAAGTTCACAAAAGCTTGCCCCGATGTCTGAAAATACGCCCGATTTTGCTGAGCAAAAGGGGGCAAATGAATGGGTTTCGCACGAACCGCCGGGGTAACCGGACAGGATAGGCGAGACCGGAGAAGAAACGCGATGATGCGTGCGAGGATCGAGCAAGGACAGGCAGGGGGGCGTACGCCCCTTCAGGTGTTGTCCCATCCCCCGCATCTGCTCGCCCTGACAAGTCACTCCTTTCCCCAAGCGCGTCCTCCGGGACGAGCGCGGCGATCCGGGTGCAGAAAGACAACATGGCAAAGAAGATGCTTATCGACGCCACCCACGCCGAGGAAACTCGGGTTGTGGTGGTCGACGGGAACAAGGTTGAAGAATTCGACTTTGAATCCGAAAACAAACGCCAGCTCGCTGGCAACATTTATCTGGCAAAAGTAACACGGGTCGAACCGTCGCTTCAGGCGGCATTTGTTGACTATGGCGGAAACCGCCACGGGTTCTTGGCCTTCTCGGAAATCCACCCGGATTATTATCAGATCCCGGTCGCCGACCGTGAAGCGCTGCTGGAAGAAGAGCGCGCCTATGCAGAAGCGATGGCCGCCGAAGACGATAAACCCAAGACACGTCGCCGCCGCCGCTCGCGGTCGCGCTCGAAGGCAGAAGAGACCAAGTCGGATGATGCGGTCGCCACCAAAGAGATTGATCAGTCCGCCAGCGGAATGGACGTGATTGATCTGGATGATGGTGGATCGGATGCCGATGAAGGCCATTCGCCGATGGATCTGGTCGCGGAAACCCCGGTGGAAGAGCCGGTGGATGACGCAACTGTAGAGGCAGCAGAAGATACAGCGGACGCACCCGCTGCTGAAGCTGAGGCAACCTCGGACGAGGCTGCACAGGAAGCTGAAGCATCGGAAGAAGAAGTGGCCGAGGCTGTCGATGCCGATAAGGCGCCTGCTGCGGATGCTGAGGCTCAGGACTCTGCCGCGGGCGACGATGCTGACAAAGCTGACGATGCCGGTGAAGACAGTGATGACGCTGACAGCGACGACGAAGACGACGAAGACGCGCCACTGGAAGCGTCCGAGAAGGACGACCAGATCGAGCGCGTGGCTGACGACGATTCAACCGAAGAAATCCGTCCGCGTCGCAAACCGCGTCCGAAGCGTTACAAGATTCAGGAAGTAATCAAAGTCCGCCAGATCCTTCTGGTGCAGGTCGTGAAAGAAGAACGCGGCAACAAGGGCGCTGCCCTGACCACTTATCTGTCGCTGGCAGGTCGGTACTGTGTGCTTATGCCCAACACCGCGCGCGGTGGAGGGATCAGCCGCAAGATCACCAACGCCGCTGACCGCAAGAAGCTGAAAGAAATTGCCGCTGAAATCGACGTGCCGAAGGGCGCAGGCCTGATCGTTCGGACCGCGGGGGCCAAGCGTACCAAGACCGAGATCAAGCGCGACTATGAATACCTTCAGCGTCTGTGGGAGCAGGTCCGCGAACTGACGCTGGAATCCATCGCGCCTGCGAAGATTTACGAAGAAGGGAACCTGATCAAACGCACGATCCGTGATCTCTATTCACGTGAGATCGACGAAGTGTTTGTAGAAGGCGAAGCCGGCTATCGCGTGGCCAAGGACTTCATGAAAATGATCATGCCGTCCCACGCTAAGAACGTGAAGCACTACCAAGACGCCATGCCGCTGTTCGCGCGCTATCAGGTCGAAAGCTATCTGTCGGGCATGTTTAACCCGACCGTTCAGCTGAAGTCCGGTGGCTATATCGTGATCGGTGTAACCGAGGCATTGGTTGCCATCGACGTGAACTCGGGCCGGGCCACTAAGGAAGGCTCGATCGAGGAAACGGCGCTGAAGACCAACCTTGAGGCCGCGGAAGAGGTCGCACGCCAGCTGCGTCTGCGCGACCTTGCGGGCCTGATCGTGATCGACTTCATCGACATGGACGAGCGTCGCAACAACAACGCCGTTGAAAAGCGGATGAAGGACAAGCTGAAGACCGACCGCGCCCGCATTCAAGTGGGCCGCATCTCGGGCTTTGGTCTGATGGAAATGAGCCGTCAGCGTCTGCGTCCCGGCATGATCGAGGCGACGACTCAGCCTTGTAACCATTGTCACGGCACCGGCCTGATCCGCTCGGACGACAACCTTGCCCTGAACATCCTGCGTCAGCTGGAAGAAGAAGGCGTGCGCCGTCGGTCTCGTGAGGTGCTGGTGAAGGCGCCGATCGGCATCGTGAACTTCCTGATGAACAACAAGCGCGAACATATCGCGCAGATCGAAGCACGTTACGGCATGTCTGTCCGGATCGAAGCCGATCCCTTCCTGATCTCGCCGGATTACACGATCGAGAAGTTCAAGACCGCCACGCGCGTGGTTCCTGAAGCCGCTCCTGTGGTGTCGGTGGATGCCTCGATCATGGCGGACATTGATGACGTCGAAGAGGCCGAGGTGATCTCGGAAGAGACACCTGAGGTCGAAGGTGAGGATAAGCCCAAGAAGCGCCGTCGCCGCCGTCGTCGTCGCCGCGGTCGCGGTGGGGATGACCAACAAGAGAATGGGCAGACCGAGAACGGAGAGGCCGAACAGGCTGCTTCGGAAGGGGATGCCAAAGCTGACGATGCGCCGGACGCCGAGGAAGCTCCCAAGGATGCCACTGAAGACGCGCCGGAAGAAAAGCCCAAGCGCAAGCGCGCCACCCGGTCACGTAAGAAGAAGACCGACGAGGTTGTGGCGGATGTAGACGCTTCGGAAGCTGCTACGGCTGACACTGCCGAGGCCGACGCACCTGCCGAGGAAGAGAAGCCGAAGAAACCGGCGCGCAAGCGTCGGACCTCCAAGGCAAAGGCCGAGGAAGAGGCGAAAGCTGCTGAGGCTGAAGCGTCGGAGACCAACGAAGAGGCCAAGCCCGAAGCCACGGAAGAGGCGAAGGAAGAAAAGCCCAAGCGCAAACGTGCCAGCCGTGCCAAGAAGCCGAAGGCTGAAGAGGCACCGGTTGAGGCCGAAGCCGACACCAAGGCGGAAGAGGCTCCGGTCGCGGAAGAAAAGCCGAAAAAGCCTGCACGCAAACGTGCGCCGCGCAAGAAGGCTGAACCGGTCGCGCAAGAAGCTGCACCCGCGCCTGAACCAGCCGAGGCTCCCGCAGAGGATCCCGCACCGGCCCCGGTTGAGGTCGCCGTTGCCGAAGCGCCCGCTGCCGCACCCGAACCCGCTCCGGTTACCGAGGTCGCCTCGGATGAGCCGCCCAAGCCCAAGCGCAAAGGCTGGTGGTCTTTGAACCGCTGATCGGACGCACAGAACGAAAAAGCCGGGCGATCTGCCCGGCTTTTTTCATTCATCCATGTTTGATGAAATAATAGGTCACGCCATCCGGACCGGATGTCTCATCCTGCCCCAATAGTTCGTGCCCCTGTTCAGCGCAAAAATGCGGCACGTCAATCACGGCGGCGGGGTCTGTGGCTTGCAGCCGCAGGACTTGGCCGGGTCCGAGCGATTTCAAGCGCTTGCGGGCTTTCAGTACGGGCAGGGGGCACAGCAGCCCGATGGCATCCAGATCGTCATCATAGGTCATGGTTTTCCATAATCCTTGCGCAATTCCCTGTCCATCCGTTGCGAGATCGCACTTTGTCGCGCAGATGTGACAAAGCGGCAGGTGACGCCGCCCCAAACCCGCGCTATGTGAAGCTTATGTTTGGAATTGAACTGATCGATGCAAGCCTTGTGCCTGCCCTGACCATATCGTTTATCGCGGGCATCCTGAGCTTCCTCAGCCCCTGCGTGCTGCCCATCGTGCCGCCCTATCTGGCCTATATGTC
>CALJDH010000092.1 GCA_938023895.1 uncultured Aliiroseovarius sp. | reverse complement strand
TTCGATCCGTCCCGCCCGGTGTTTGTCGAGGCCGAGAGCAATAAGATCGGTCGTCTGATCGTGCCCCCCAGCCTGTGGCAAAAGATGATCCATGCAGCGCGCTATGAACTGACGGCCCCCCTGCCCGCACGCGCTGAACATCTGGCCCGTGACTATGACGATCTGATTGAAGATCCCGCCCGGCTTGGGGACATTCTGGAACAGCTCGTACCCTATCATGGGCGCGCGCAGATTGACCTATGGCACGGATTGGCGCGCGCAGGTGATATGCACGCGCTTGCTGCAGGATTAATTGAAACACATTACGATCCCCGCTATCGGCGCATCACCCGCAAGGATGCGCCTGAACCGACACGAATTGCACTTCCCGATCTTTCAGATGGCACCTTGACCAACGCCGCCGCGAATGTGATCGCGCAAACGGACGACGCAGCGCTTTAGCGGCAATAGATGCTCGGGCTGCCCGCCTGCACCCGGCCAATCACATAGGCTTTGCGCCCCTCTACTGCGAACCCCTCCAGCACGGCTTGCACATCCCCCTCGGGCACGGTGGCCAAGAAGCCCCCAGCCGTCTGCGGGTCATGCAACAGTGCCCCTTTGGGACCCTCGGCACCAAATGCGGGTGCCGCGTCGCGGTTGGCACCGTGGATGGTCGAGCGTACGCCGCCATCTGCCAAGGCTTCGGCCCCAGGATGGGTCGGAATGGAGGTCAGATCCAGTACGACCGATACGCCTGAGGTACGACAGATCCCCATCAGATGCCCGGCCAGCCCAAAGCCCGTCACATCGGTCATCGCCGTCGCATGGGGCCGTAACAGGCGTGCTTCGCCCCCTTGCGAGCGCGCCAGGCTTTGCATCAGCTGCGCCACGTCACGCCCATCCGCGCGTCCCAGCATTTCGCCAGCCAGCAACGTGCCAGAGCCGATGGGACGGGTCAGGATCAGCCGATCCCCCGGCTGTGCCCCTGCCGTGGTCAACGCCTGCGCGCCCTCGGGCAGCAAACCGGTCATGGAGACGCCGATCGTCATCTCCGCCCCCATGCTGGAATGCCCGCCGATCAGGGCGACCCGTTCTGCCGCAAGGAACGCGGATGCTTGGGCCAGAACTTCGTCCATCGTGCGGGACTGAAGGGCAGTGCTCATACGCGGTAGGATGACCGACAGCATCGCCGTTTTCGGCTGCGCCCCCATTGCCCAAATGTCCCCCATTGCATGGTTCACTGCGATACGAGCGAGTGCTCCGTAGTCTTCCGTGAACGCGCGGAGGTGATCGGTGGTCAGCACCTGCAGCGCCTCGCCTACTCGCACAACTGCCGCGTCATCCCCCGGCCCCGTCAGAACGTCCTCTGGCATAGGGTGATCCAGTTTCGACAACGCTTGCGACAGGCTGCCCGGAGAAACTTTCGATCCACAGCCACCACACAGCGGCGCCGCGTCGACTACGCTCCCGCCCAGCGCATGTTCGCGCGGCTCCGGGGACTGCGCCATGGCTGGAAGCTCTTGGAATTTCTGCATGAACTTCTGGTCGATATGATCCTTCCAGCGCCACAGACCAGGCAGCGAAATCGCACGCCCCCATTTCTCGGCCAAGGCCCGTTTGCCACCCAGCGAGATTAGCTTGAGATAATCTTGCTGCGGCTTGAAGGGTTTCATGGCTCCGCCCGTTAAGGCAGCACGCAGATTCTGCGCCAGCACCGGAGCCGCCCGCACCGCGAACACCCCGGCTTTGGGGCGCGGATCGTGCAGCATCTCGGCACAGTCCCCGACGGCAAACAGCCCGTCATGCCCCTGCACTTGGAACGCGGGGCCAACCGAAATGAAGCCATCCGGCGTCAACGGCAGGTCGGTTTCTTGCAGCCAGCCATGCGCGAACGCGCCCGCAGTCCCAACGGTGAACTGACTATCCAGCGCCGTGCCATTCGCCAACACCACGTGATCCGCGTCGATCTGCGCGACCGACGCCTTCACATGCAGCGCTACCCCCAAGTCGCGCAGTGCCGCCCGCAACGGACCACGCGCCGCCTTGGCGCGGGCGGTTATGTCGTCGCCTGCCTCGATCAGATGTACTTGCTTATCAGCGCGATCCCGAAGCGCATGCGCCATCGCCAAGGCAAGCTCCACTCCGGCGACACCAGCCCCGATGACGGCCACATGAGGGGTCGCCTGACCGTCCGCGACAGCACGCAAGAAACCCTGCCATTTGGCCGCGTAGACATCCAACGGCTTGGCACCGCAGGCGTGCTCGGAAAACCCGGGAATATCCGGCATCTGCGCATGGATCCCGATATCGATCGAGGCCACATCATACCCAATCTCGCGCCCGCCCTCGACGGTGACAGTCTTGGCCACCGGATCAATCGCCGTGGCGTGGCCAATCACCAACCGCGCGCCCGCAAACCGCGCCAACCGGACCAGATCAATATCCAGCGCCTCGCGCGTGTAGTGGCCTGCGATGTGACCCGGCAGCATGCCCGAATACGGTGCCGTCGGGGCCGGGTTGATCAGCGTCAGCCGCGCGCCTGCTAAGGGCTTCATCCCCCACATGCGCAGCACCAATGCATGGGCATGGCCGCCCCCGATCATCACGAGATCTTTTGTCAGAACCGACTGAGAATGCATCACAGATCACCTTAAAGACTGTTGCCATAGGCGATACCCGACCGAACGCAGAATGGCCACTCTTGAGCCGCTCACAAGAGCGCGACAGATTTGCAGGGTTCCGAACCAGCGTCGCAGTTTTTTTGATCTTGAGCTGCCCTCGCACCCGACGCAATGTGGGCCAAAGTGGCATACGGACCAACAGGACAGCCCCAAATGACACACCCCCCTTCAGAGTTCGTCGGCCGATCATACCGCGACACCTACTATACGCGCACCATGGCCCCCCCCCTTGATGCAGCCCCTTTGTCTGAACGGACCGAGGCCGATATCTGCATCGTCGGCGGCGGCATCGCGGGCATCAGTTGCGCCTATGAACTGGCCACGACCGGCAAGGACGTCGTGTTGCTGGAGGCAGATCAGATTGCGTGGGCGGCCAGTGGGCGTAACGGGGGCATCGTTGGACCGGGATTTGCTGCTGATGGGGCAACCATCGAAAAGAAGCTGGGCCTGAAGACAGCCAAACAGATCTTTGACCTCTCCCGAGAAGGGGTCGAAATCTTTCGGTCCCACACCGAAAATCTGGCCCTACCCGGCGTTGATATTCGTCCGGGATCGCTGTCGGTCTCGCGCTATCGCGACGCACAGGGGATGCAGGAATATGCCCGGCACAAGACCGAAGCCTATGGCTATCAAGTGGACTATGTGCCGACCGACAAACTGCGCGATATGGTGCACACCGATCGATATTTTGATGGGATCTATGATCCGCAAGCGTTTCACGCCCATTCACTGAACTACTGCCTCGGCCTTGCACGAGAAACACAGCGCTTGGGCGGCCGTATTTTTGAGAACACGCGTGCGGTAACGATGTCGCGCCTAGGCGCGGGGCATCTGGTCACCACGCAGGCGGGATCGGTTCAGTGCGAACACGTCATCCTATGCCAAGGCGGGATGGTGGATGGATTTCATAGGAAACTGCGGCGGAATCTTCTGCCCATCGGCACTTTTGTGACGGTCACCGAACCCCTTGGTGGTCTGGCACACGATCTCATCAGCACCAGTGCAGCCATTGTCGACACAAGGATGGCCTGCGACTATTTCCGCATCACACCGGACGGTCGGCTCTTGTGGGGCGGTGGCATGACGGGAATGGCCACGGAACCCGCTAATCTTGAACAGCAGATGCGCCACGCCTTTACCTCGGTTTTTCCACGACTGGCGGACGTGAAAATCGACGCGACATGGAGCGGCCTTCTGGGATATGCACGTCACCGCATGCCCTATCTGTGCGAGCTCCATGATGGGGTCTGGGCCGCCACCGGCCTTGGCGGGCACGGGGTGAATGTCGGCCCTCTGTTCGGACGTCTGATCGCCGAGGCTATTGTTGAAGGGGGCAAGCGACACGACGTGCTGGCCCCTTTCGGCCTGACGTGGAATGGTTCCGTTTTCGGGCCTTTGGCGGCGGACGCGGTGTATTACTGGGAAGCGGTGAAGGAACGCTACTTTGAGCGGCGTTACGGCTAATCCCCGCTCCAGACCACTCTACCTGAAGTGGCGATCAATAATATGGTTTCTTATCAAACGACAAGAACCGCTCTGGCCAAGTTCTACTGCGCGGTGAATATTGGCTTCTGGATCAGTTGACCGTAGCATAACTGCAGCTTTATTCAGGTGACGTGGCGGGGCAAGATCGGGTCGATCTCGACACCTGATTGTCGGATTTTTTGACGTGAATGGGTTGGAGTGAGGGGAGAGTTTTGTACGTTCAATTGACGGATACTCAACTTGCGTTTTGGCGCGCCTGGCGGAGTTTCCCCGATCGCCCAATCAATCACCGGTCCATGAAGGTCGAGTGGAAAACCCACCTTGACCCAGACCTATTGAAAGCTGCGTTCAAAGACTTGGTGCACGCGAATGATGCGCTGAGACTTCGGTTTACCGAGCTGGACGGTGTGCCCTATCAACATGCGGCTGAAACCTGCGAATGGGAGATGCAAGTTCGCGACTTCTCGGACAGTTCTGATCCCTTTGAAGACGCACTGGACTGGCTGACCGGACTTGAACTTAAGCCGTTTGACCTGACGACCATCGCGTTCACGACGGCCTTGGCCAAAGTCGGTGAAGGGCATTGGATCTGGTCCCTCAACCAACATCACGTCATCACCGACTATACGTCGTCAAAGCTGTTGGTGGACCGGCTTGCCGAGCTGTATGCGTTGCGCCGGACAGGGATGGACGGGGTGCCTGAATATCCATCCTTTCTTAAATTTCTGAATGATCAAACCCCGGATCCCAAGCAGATTCAGATTGCCGGATCCAGACCGCCCCGCCTGCATCCTGCGGTGATGCAAGAACCGACGCGGTTGCCGCGGCCCAAACCGATGATCCGCCGCGAGGTCCATCTTGGACAAGAGCGTCTTGTCGCGCTACGCAAAAGTCTGGGGCTTAGACCAGAGGATGAAGGGCCACGCTATATCGCTGGCCTTTTCGAGACAATTTTGGCCACGACATTTGCCTTCATGCATCGCGTCTCGGGCGAGGATCACATCGCCTTAGGCAGCATGTCTCATGGCCGCTTTCTGCGCGGAAGCGACAAGGTCGCAGGCCCGCTGATCCGAAATCTGCCTTTGTCTTTGGACTTCCAAGACGATTGGACCTGCCAAGACCTATTGGCGGCCGTCAAAACCACACGCCAGACCGCCTATCGCACAATTCGCCGCCGCGAAAAGCTGGTCGGCGATCAGGTTGGCGCCACGATAAACTTCATTCCGGAAACACTCCCTGATTTCGAAGGGGTCAGATCACGCGAGATTATCAAGGACCGCCGGATCGAAACCCTGTCACGCGATTTGAATGTCACGGTTCGCGCTGCAGATACCAAAGGCGATGTCAAAGTTCTTTTCCTCGTGAATGAAGAAATTGCGAAAGTTATTCCCGAAGACGTTTTGGTCCCTGTCTACTTTCGAATACTCGATGCGGTGATTGAAACGCCTGACTGCCGTGTCACCGAAATTGCCCTCGGCGGCCCGCAAGACCAAGAACACGCAAAGGCCCGCGCCTTGGCCGCCACCAAGGCAACACTGCCTCCCTATTCGTCACTTGTAGAAGGGTTCTTACAACAGGTGTCGCGCCGAGGCAGCGCGATTGCCGTACGAGACGGCACGACAACCCTAACATTTGACGAGCTTGAAACACAGTCGCGCCTCATCGCATCGGCTCTTGTTTCACGCGGTGTCCGACCCTCGGACGTTGTTGCCATTCAGTTACCGCGCTCTGCGGCTCTGGTGGCAACCGTTCTGGGAATTCTGCGCGCATCTGCAACCTATGTGGCGCTCGATACGCGTCACCCCAAAGACAAGTCCGCTAAGCTGCTAAAGAAAACAGCTGCAAAACTTGTGGTCATGTCCGACACGGGCGACGCGGATCTGCCCTGTGCCAACACAGAGCGTGTACATCCCGAAGCGCTTTTGGATGAAGGGCGGCTTGGGCCCTCGGACCTGCCTGAGATCGACCCTGACAGCACCATGTACCTGATGTTCACCTCGGGCTCGACGGGCGAACCCAAGGGCATTGAGATTCCGCATCGTAGCTTTGCGTTCTACAACGACTGGGCATGTCGCAAATTGTCTTCAGGTGATCCAATAAGCTGGCCACTTGCCACGACGCTTTCGTTCGAATCCGCCTTCCGTGCCTTCATGCCTCTGACGACCGGTGGCACCATCGTGACATATGATGCCCCGGATACATTGACCGGCATGTCAATTATCGAAGCCTTCCGAGAGGACTGTGTTGATGGGGTACCCGTGACCCCTTCGCAGCTGAGGCTGCTGTGTGACATGCCATGGTCGCTCGAGAATATAAAATACATCCTGAGCATCGGAGAGGTCCTGCCGACGGAATTGGCGCACAGGGCGATCAGAGCGTTCGGTCCCAACATCACGTTGCTGAATTGGTATGGACCAACCGAAGCCACCATGGCATCCGCAGGTCATGTATTCGCTTCCGAAGCAGACACAGATCTTTCTGTCCCAATTGGAAAAGCGGCGGATGGTGCGTCCATCTACATCTTGGACCAAGCTGACAATGTCCTTCCAGACGGGTTCGTCGGAGAAATCTGCATTGGTGGCATCCGGCTATCCAAAGGGTATCTGAACCGCCCCGACCTGACGGCCGAAAAGTTCGTCGCGGACCCATTTTGCGACGGCGGAATTATGTACCGAACGGGTGATCTTGGGCGCTATAACGCACGAGGTGAACTCGTCCATCATGGCCGCACCGACGATCAAGTAAAGATCAACGGGGTGCGCACCGAACTGGCCGAAGTCGAGGCCGGGCTAAGCTATCATCCTGCGGTGGTGAAGTGCGCGGTGGTGGCGATCAATCAGCCCGACACACGGCTGGCAGCGTTCTATGTCGCCGACACTGACATCCCCTCTGCCGATCTAAGGCGATCAGCGGAACGGATACTTGCCCGCGGGATCGTGCCCAGTCTGTTCCAGCGGATCACTGAGATCCCGCTTCTACAAAACGGCAAAACAGACCGCCGCAAACTTGCGGCGCTCGCCGCCGATTGCGGCGAAGAAAGTTCTGATGATGGTCGGCGGATGGTCCCCCCTGAGGGTCCGGTCGAAGTGTTGCTTGCCCGCGTATGGCGCAGAGTTTTGGATCAGGATCAAATCTGGCGGCATGACGACTTCTTCGAAGTCGGAGGGGACTCGTTGTCGTTTGTACAGATGATCCTGCTGCTTGAAGCGGAGCTTGACCGGCACATACCCTTGGAGACGATCGGAGACTCGGTCCGCTTGCTGGATATCGCACAAGCATTGGCAACCGCGCTTGACCTGAACGTAGAACCTGCAGAACGACCGAAACCTCAGCCAATCAAACGCGTGCTCAGGAAAATGGGGCGTCTTGCCCGCCGCACCCGCGCTATAAGACCACCCCAATCGGGATCCGCGACATTGAAAGGGGAACCAGACTTGGCCCGCGCCGAAACCCCGTGGGAAGAAGTCAGTCGGCGCATGCTTCTGACATCAAATGCGTGGCCGGGGAAACAGGTCGGACAGCAGCTGCCCGTCATGAGCTTCAATCGCGACGGATCGCTTCCTCCGCTGTTTTGGTGTTTCAACGGGGCGCATGAACCCGCCGTGATGGCGACAGAATTGGGATCTAAGCAACCACTATACGGGCTACGGTCCATGCAGGCGATTGTTCAACGGGGTGAAAAGCAAGGCTTCAACGCAGAGTTGGCCCGCAACTATGTGGATGAAATCCTCAGACTGCAACCAGAAGGCCCATACTATCTGGGAGGCAATTGCCAATCCGCACGTATTTCCGAATACATTGCGGCCGAGATGTTGCGGCGCGGAGCTGAGATCGCGCAGCTGCTGATGCTGGATTATCAGCCCGTGGCAGAGCTCAATCTCAATGTTGGCTTGTTCTATGGCCGCGAAAGCCAGCAGTTCAACCCGTTCCTCAGCGAGGCCCGGCCAGAGTTGAAATGGCAAAGGCAGTTCGCTGCAGTGACCTGGGATATTGTTCCCGGCGGTCACGGCCAGTATTTCAGCGCTCGGTTTGCGCCCTTTTTCTGCGCGCGGGTCGCCGACCGTCTGGCAGAGGCCAGAAACCGGATGCGTCCGGTGTCGAAGAAAGTCGGATAATGCCACACACCTCTTACCGTATCTTGGTACTTGGCGCCTCTTACGGGCTTCTGTTCGCCGTCAGGGCTGCGCTGGGGGGGCATCAGGTCACGATGGTCTGTCGTGATGTGGAAGCGACGCTGCTTAATGCCGAAGGGCCGTTCATTCATGCAAAGGCACGCAAGACGGGCACACCGATCCTTGTCTCGCGCGACACGGCGGATCTTGACGTGGTTGCAGTCACGCCGGACAAAGTTGATCCATCTCGATACGACCTGATCGTCCTTGCAATGCAGGAGCCGCAATTCGCCGCACCCGACATTCGGGCCCTTGCCTTACGGATTGCCGCCAGTGGGCAGCCTGTGATCTCGATTATGAATATGGCCCTGCCGCCCTTTCTGAAGCGATTGAAGGGTGTTTGGACCAACGATCTGGCCGCGGCGTATCATGTACCTGACCTGTGGGCGGCATTCTCGCCCGACAGTTTCACGCATAGCAGCCCTGACCCGCAGGCCGTGCGCCCGGCCCCTGCCCTAAGCCATCACCTGAGGGTCTCGTTGCCGTCGAACTTCAAGATCGCCCCATTCCAAGATGACGCGATGAATGACATGCTGCGCCACATTTGTCGCAGCGCCAACCGTGCACCGATGCTGAATGGCCGGGATCAGACCCCCCCAGTCTTGCTGGTCGTCGCAAGATCAGAGTTCACGCCTTTGGCCAAATGGCCCATGCTGGCCACCGGAAACTATCGCTGCCTCGACGACGAAAAGCCGAGCACGATTTCTGAGACCGTAACGCGGGACAAAGGCGCCTCGCAGCGGATTTACGAGAGCGTGCAGGCGCTTTGCCGGGCACTGGGGGCCGCACCGCAGGATCTGGTCCCGTTTGACGCCTATTGCGCGGCGGCGCAGCAGCTTACGGCACCATCATCCGTAGCGCGTGCCTTGTTCCAGTCCGCAACCAACGTCGAACGGATGGATCGTGTGATTTGGCAGCTGATGACCGGGCATGGGATCCTCAATCCCGACCTCGAAGCGATCGTTAACCGGGTCGATACCATGGTTGCGCAGAACAAAGGACTGGGGACCTAAGCTAACCGACTGCTGGTGATGCCCCCGTTCAGAGAGTAGGTCGGCGCAACATGCACGCCGGTATAGTCTTCGGACACCTCTTACAGACCACGGACGGCAGTATTGTTGGCAACCTGACGGGTTCTATCATTTTTCGTCACACCCAAGTCACGGCTATGGTCCCCATTATCCAGTGCCCTAAATGCGGCCATTTCCCGCCTTCGAAGCGCGGACCCAAAGGACATCCGAACCCTGCATATCTAG
>CALJDH010000091.1 GCA_938023895.1 uncultured Aliiroseovarius sp. | reverse complement strand
ACGCCGCCTGCGACCTGCGCGGTCGCGCCCTGTTCGCGGGCAACTTGCTTGATCAGGTCGGGATAGGTGGCGAAGGGCGCATGGGCGGACAACATGTCATTATAGGCTGTTACGATCCCGATATTCGGTGCGCGTTCCGTGGCCAGTTTCGCCTGATCCACACCTGCACCGGCATAGGCATGTGCTTGACCTGAACAGCTCAGATGCGCGCGACGCGGCCCATCCTCGACCGCGTTTGCGATCTTCTTTAGATAGGCATCGCGGCTATCGCGCGAGCGTTCCGCGATGCGGTCTGTGATAGCTGTAAGTGTCGGATGGATGGCCATGTTGTGCTTTTCCAAATGCTTACGGTTGCGCGTTACGATAAGGATATCGTGTTCCTGCCCCAGTTAACAGAAAATGATAGCGCTAACAATAGCTGGATTTAATATGACGACAGAATGTTGGCGGGGTGGGGGATGGGAATTTACCTTTCCGTTGTCCCAGCCACGCGCTAGGGAGGGCCAACAATGCACTGAACTTCGCAGGCTGCCCAATGACTCAAGACACCGACCGCCCGGTAATTCGACTGAAGCCCAAGGCCAACGCACGTGCTATTCGGCACGGGGCACCGTGGGTCTATGATAACGAGCTGGTCACGGATCGCCGCACCAAGAAGATCGCAGCGGGCAGCATTGCCACGCTGGAAGACGCAGGGCGCGAGGTGATTGGCACCGTGGCCGTCACGCCCGGCTCGCGTATTTTCGCACGGATTTTGGATCGCGATCCTTCGGCGCAGATTGATGCAGACTGGTTCAAAGCGAAGTTGCAAGCTGCACTCGATCACCGTGCGCGGCTGTTCGACGCCCCGTTCTACCGCCTGATCCACGCCGAAGCGGACGGATTGCCGGGCGTGATCATTGATCGGTTCGGGGATACGGCAGTGGTCCAGCCCAATGCCGCCTGGGCTGAGGTGCATCTGGATCAGCTGACCGAGGCGTTGGTGCAGGTCACGGGTGTCACCAACGTTCTGAAAAACGCATCGGGCCGCTCGCGGCAGTTGGAAGGGCTGGACGCAGAAAACGCTGTCCTGCGCGGCGCGGCGCCTGACGCTCCGGTTCACGTGCCGATGAATGGGGCCACTTATCTGGCGGATCTGACCGGTGGGCAGAAAACGGGCCTGTTCTATGACCAGCGCCCGAACCACGCCTTTGCAGCGGGCCTGTCCAAAGACGCACGCGTGTTGGACGTGTTCTCGCATGTGGGCGGATTTTCATTGGCGGCTTTGGCAGGCGGAGCGTCCTCGGCTGTGGCGGTCGATGGGTCGGCAGCGGCTTTGGCATTGGCTGAAGGCGGGGCTGAGGCGATGGGTTCCTCTGAGCGCTTCTCGACACGTCAGGGTGACGCGTTTGATGTGCTAACGGCCCTGAATGACGAAGGCGCGCAGTTCGACGTCGTGATCTGCGATCCACCTGCCTTTGCGCCGTCTAAGAAAGCGCTGGAGCCCGGTCTGCGCGCCTATGAACGCGTGGCCCGTCTGGCCGCGCCCTTGGTGGCGCCGGGTGGCTATCTGGGCCTCTGTTCCTGCTCGCACGCAGCGACCATCGACAAGTTCCGCAATGCCTCGATCCGTGGGATCGGGCGGGCAGGGCGCGCCAGTCAGCTGATCCACACGGGCTTTGCCGGGGCGGATCACCCGATGCATCCGCAACTCGCGGAAAGCGGCTATCTGAAATCGCTGTTCTTCCGGATCCTGCCGTGAAGGTTCTGATTGACGCCTGCGTCCTCTACCCAACCGTCATGCGCGAGATGGTGTTGGGCGCGGCGAAACTGGGGCTGTTCACGCCCCTCTGGTCGCCCCGCATCCTCGAAGAATGGGCGCGTGCAGCCGCGAAACTTGGCCCCGAACAAGAGGCTTTCGCGCGCGGAGAGATTGCTCTGTTGAATGCCTATTGGCCCAAGGCGACGATCCAGCCGGGCGCGGGCGTCGAGGCGCGTCTGTGGCTGCCGGATCAGAACGACATTCATGTTTTGGCCGCCGCCGTAACGGGCGGCGCAGATGTGCTTCTGACACTGAATAACGCTGATTTCCCACGCCACACTTTGGCCGAGGAAGGATTGCGGCGCGAAAGCCCCGATCTGTTTTTGCGGAGTTTTGTGGATACTCATCCGAATGACATGGAAGCCTTGGCCCAGCGCGTGCTGTCCGAGGCGATCCGTCTCTCTGGTGACGACAGCTGGACCCTGCGCAAGCTGATGAAAAAGGCGCGGTTGCCTCGTCTGGGAAAGGCATTGGAAAGCCTAGGCTAAACCCATTTCTCTTGGTTTTTCTCGATCGCGGCGATGCGGTCGGCAGTTTTCGGGTGGCTCATCAGCCATGCGGGCATGACGCCGCCACGCCCCTTGGTCAGTTCGTCCAATTTTCCGAACAGGCTTTTTTGCCCCTCGGCCCCAATCCCCGACTTGATCAGAAGTGCGGTGGCATAGGCGTCGGCTTCGTATTCGTCGCCACGGCTGAGGCCTGCGGCCACCAGCCGCGTCAGGAAGCGCGCGATATAGACGCCAGCGCCGGGCAGGAAACGCGACAGCATCATGGTCAGTACCGTGCGCAAGGCGTTCTGGCCGGAAAAATCGATCATCCGCTTGCGCGCGTGGCCCAAAGCCACATGGCCAAGTTCGTGCGCGATAACACTGGCCAGTTCCTCGCCGGTGACGCGCCCCTTCAGGTATTCGTCATAAAAACCCCGCGTGATGAATATCCGGCCGTCTGGGGCCGCAAGTCCGTTTACAGGCTGGATTTCATAGATGTGCACTGGGATATCTGCCAGATCCAAACTGGACGCCATCCGATCGGTTAAAGCCTTTAGTTTCGGGTCCGCGAGCCGCGTGGATTTTGCGTCCAACTCGCGATGGGT
>CALJDH010000090.1 GCA_938023895.1 uncultured Aliiroseovarius sp. | reverse complement strand
GCCTCGCCATAGCATTGGATCCCGTCGAACTGATCCAGATTGCTTTCCAGAAAGTTGGACCCCGTGCGCATTTCAGCAAGGATGATGAAACAGTCGAATTTCTTGGTCATATTACTTTGTCACCAAATAGGGCGTAGAGCGCTCGGGCTGGGCTGGCTCGGGCGCATAGTCGGTTGGAAAATCACCCGCGAGATGCAGATGCATACCCTGATTTTTCAGATTTTGCAGGAACTCTCCGAACCCACCCAGATGCACCATCTCGGGCGGTGCGGTCAGCTTTGGGCGGTCACGGGCGGCCAACTGGTCTAGAACATCCTGCAGTGGCTCGATCGGGTTCAGAACAAAATCCGAGAGCGTCTGGATTTTGACACGGGCACGACAGTGATCCGACCTCAGGACTTTCAAGAAGGCACTTTCCGTCTTTTGCAGGCGCGCGGCGGTGCGGCGCATGTCGGCAAACCGGCCCTCGGACAGGAACAAAGGCACTGCCCATGCGCCGGTAATGACATGGATCCGCGCATTGGCGTCGCGCGTGATATCCCACGCGATGTCTTGTGTATCTGCGGGGCCAAACTGGAAACACTGGCGCTCTCCGCGTGTGTTCCAGATCAGATTGGTCAAGAACGCCGTGCCATCATAATCGCGCAGCGTTGCCGAGGACGAAAGCGCGCCGAAATACTCGGACCCACCACCGGCAAAATGCGCGCAATCCGGCGCAAAAAGATGCCCGTGCACACGAACTTTGCCAAAACTGGACAGCCAGGGTTCAAACCCGCGGAACATCTCGGAGAACCCTTGTAGAACGACATAAGGTTCCGCCGTCACGCTGTTGCCCCACCGCTGATGCGGAAAACGGCTTTGCATAATAAGGCCTGGCCGCCCCTTGGTGCGACGGTCGACGGCTTTGGAAAAAATCCGGTCTATCTTGCCCGGATTAGGCTCGGCCCCGGCGCTGATGCTGGGGTTATCGGACAAGAAGCTATCATAAAGCCGATCCGCATGCGGCCAGATTTTCCGCGCCACGAAGCAGTCCGAGCGTCGAAGAAGTTGCAGGTGGTCATCGTAGAACACATGCGGTTTTCCCTGATAGTCAAACTTCGACAGGGTCAGCGACCGGCTTTCGATTTTGTTCGAATGCTGGCGGGATAGGGTCTGATAATAGCTTTCGTCCGGGATCCACACCCGTCGGAAATAGGCATCATTCACCGCGCGCCGCGGATCGTTCAGGATGGCCGACAAGGTGTGTCGCGTCAGGCACCACCACTGACTGCCCAGATGCGGAGAGATGCCCAGGGGGATACGACGCTTGTACCCCACCCGGCGCTGAAGCCTTACATAGCCATCAAACAACCGACGACGACGCTTCCATGAGAACGGAAAACGCAGGGTGAATCGTTCGGTATTCAGCCCGCCGACTGCCCAAGGCACATCCTCGGTCGTGACGCTTTCGATGAAATCGGTAGAGGGCCGGGAACGCAGATAGGCTGTTAATTCGGCGATCGGGCGCAACGGCAAACAACTGCCCGAGGCCAACAGCACGTGCTGCACATCAGGGAACCGCTCTAGCATCAGCTCAGACGCAGTCTGGCTGGCAGCCACCAGCGACCACGTCCCCCATTCGCAGCGATGGCGATCGCAAAACAGCACGTTGTCACGATCCGCCAAGCTTTCGACAAAGCGATCATAGGTGTCACGGTCCACGCGCTGATCGACATGAAGCACAACGGGGCAGCCGTGATCGGCCCAATGGCGCGCCAACTGGGTCGCGCGGTGCAAAGCCTCGTGTACGATCATGACGACGCCCAAGCTCATGCCCAGTTCCCCTTGGACATCAGGCCCAACACCTCGAGCTGCCTCCAGTTGATGTATTCCTCGCTCCACTCACACCAAAGGACCGGGTCATCCGCCATTCGGGTGTTGTAGGCGCGATATTCGTGGCTGTTGGCATAGTGCTGACGGCGTTGCAGCTCTTCCTTCGATTTCTGCTCGAACGTGTCCAGAAACTTGGTGTGCAGCAGACAGCCCGAAGCTTTCTCGCCCCCGGATTCGTCGTAAACGAGGTTCAAGCCGCGCGGCAAAAGCGTGTGGGTCGAGCTGACATAAGTGTAGGACCGACGCCATTTCACCAGTGGGATCTTGTTTAGGGCAGGGGCGCGTTCTGGGTTGTCATCAAAAAACACACGGGCTCGAACGCCACCCTGGATCCACAGGTTCCGAAACTGGGTGTTCTTGCGAATGGTATAGTTGCCGCTGTCGAACCAGCGCGTGATCTCAAGCGGGTTCTGGCCAGCCTGATAGGGCTCGGCCCCGATCTGACCCTCGGGGTACATGTCCATCAACATCGCGCCGAAGCTTCTGATCTCGCTTGCGTCCAACCAGTCGGTCAGGGCGCGTATGGGGCGCGTGTCGCAGAACGGATAGACAAAGAACTCGTCCGTATCGACAACAAGGCACCAGTGATCGTGCCCATATTTACGCTGCAGCCAGTTCAACCAATCCACGCCGAACTTTGCGCGCTTGTAACTGGCCTGTGTGGTCCACAGCGACACATCATCCTGCTGCGCCAGATACTCCCGCGATCCGTCGTCCGATCCATTGTCCAAGATCAGAAAGTGATTCACGCCCAAGTCCCTGTAATATTTCAGGAAATAGGGCAGGCGGACCAGTTCGTTGCGCAGGGTGCTGAAGACAAGGATATCCGAAGGCGCGATCTGCGCGGTACGGTTTTGGACCGAGGTTAGCTCGCGGCGTTTGCGAAACGCGCGGATCTGGTGGCGCTTACGCTTGAGCCTGAGGCGATATGACGTCAAAGCGCCCAAATCTTATCCTGTCCGTTAATGCCTGTATTTGCTGGCGCGCGCTTCTG
>CALJDH010000089.1 GCA_938023895.1 uncultured Aliiroseovarius sp. | reverse complement strand
GACGTGAACCCCGCCGCCGCGCGTGTGCGGGCGGGCGAGGGCGCATCGCGGGTCTATGGCTCGAAGCCGGGTGCTTATGGCGCGGGGCTTCAGGCAATGATCGACGAGCGGCTTTGGGCCGACAAGGCGGATCTGGCCGAGGCTTATCTGGAATGGGGTGGCTATGCCTATGGCGCGGGGTCGGAAGGCACTCGCGACCGCGAAGGATTCGAGGCCCGTTTGGGGCAAGTCGAGGCTATCGTGCAGAACCAGGATAATCGTGAGCACGACCTTCTGGACAGTGACGACTATTACCAATTCGAAGGCGGGGCGGCTGCGGCTGTGTCGACCCTTCAGGGCCGGGATCGCCCGATCTATCATAACGACCACTCGCGGCCTGAACGCCCGGTCATTCGCACGCTGGAAGACGAGATCGGCCGCGTGGTCCGCTCGCGCGTTGTGAACCCGAAATGGATCGATGGGGTGAAGCGCCACGGCTACAAAGGTGCGTTCGAGATCGCGGCGACCGTCGACTATATGTTCGCCTTCGCAGCGACCACGGGCGCAGTGCGCAGCCATCATTTCGATCTGGTCTATAGCGCCTTCATCGAGGACGACGACACCCGCGAATTCATCGAGGAACACAACGATCCGGCGTTGAAAGAGATCGCTGAACGTCTGCGCGAAGCGATTGAGCGGGGGCTTTGGATGCCACGGTCAAACTCGGCCCGTGCGATGCTGGACCAGATCCGGTGATGCCGCGACGGCTCAGGGCGGACGAAGACATGGCGCCGGTTCTGGCGCTGCTTCGCACCGCCTTTGCCGGCATGAAGGGGCGGATTGATCCGCCCAGTTCGTTGCATCAGTTGACCGAGGACGGGATCGCCGAGCAAGCGCGGACAGGGGAGGTCTGGGTGATCGGTGAACAGGCCTGCGTGTTTCTGACACCGCGCCCTGGTGCTGAGCCACCCGAGCTTTATCTTGGAAAGCTTGCCGTGCACCCCAGTGCGCAACGTCAGGGTCTGGCGCGGGTGTTGGTCGATCTGGCTGTACAACGTGCGCGCGCGTTGCGCCTGTCGGTTCTGCGTCTGAAAACGCGGGTCGAGTTGGTCGAGAACCATCACACGTTTGAGCGGCTGGGATTCACCAAGACCGCTGCGCATAGCCATCCGGGATTTGATCGTCCAACGTCATTCGAGTTTTCCAAGTTTGTGACGCCGGCGGCGACAAACTAGGGCACGTCGCAGTCAATCTTCGCCCGTTGAATGGCCTGATCCCCGCTAAGTGTCCCTTCAACCACCTGACACCCCGTAGCCTGTTCAATCGCGATCTTTGATCGTGCTAGAATCACCGGGACGCGGGGCAGAGCCTCGAATCCGATGCGATAGACCTCGACCCAGTTTTCGCGCAGATGCACTGAGAAAGTTGAGCCCTCGATCTCGACTCGCGTGGTGGCGGTGTCGCGATGCATGAATTGCGGGCTGGGGCTGTCGCAGGCGGCGAGGGCTGAAATAGCCAGAAAAACAAGGAAATGAGCAAGGCGCATGGGTGGGGTCTCCTTCCCCTGCAGATTGCGACGCCTTGGTTAACAATCGGTAAATCGCTGCAAAATCCCCCCGCGACAATCTGTGCAACACGGGTCGCTTGCTAACTGTTGCATTTGCAATTATAAGATATTCAAGAAATAGAATATGAATGGAGAAATCCGATGCAAACCTCTCGTCCCGCGGATAAATATTCGCCGCTCTACTTCCTGGCTTCGGTCGGGGCCGGTGGCCTGTCGGTCACCTTCTTCATGTACCTGATGTTTTGGGTGAAACACCCGGGCCAGCCGGTGCCGGTCTTTGAAGACATCATGGCCGCCTTCACCACCGGATCGATGGGGATGAAAACCGCCATCATCGTCGCGTGGATCGGTATCGCCGCGATGGTTTTCCTGAACGTGAAATACCTGATCTGGAACCTGAAAAGCTTCTCGGCCTTCCGTAAGACCGAAGCATATACGGCGCTGAAGAACTCGAACGCTGAAACCACCATCCTTGCCATGCCGCTGGCACTGGCGATGAGCGTGAATGGCATGTTTGTAGCCGGTCTGGTCTTCGTGCCGGGCCTGTGGTCGATCGTGGAATACCTGTTCCCCTTCGCCATGGCCGCCTTCCTTGCCATCGGCATTCTGGCGCTGAGCTATATCGGTGACTTCCTTGGTCGCGTGCTGTCCAAAGGCGGCGTTTTCGATGTGACCGCCCATAATAGCTTTGCCCAGATGCTGCCTGCCTTCGCGCTGGCCATGACCGCCGTTGGTTTCGCCGCCCCCGCTGCCATGAGCACCAACACCATCGTTGTGGGCGTATCGCTGGTTGGCTCGACCTTCTTCGGTACCGCGTCCATCGTCTATGCCGCTCTGGCCCTGTTCACGGCGTTCAACTCGATGTTGCATCACGGCACCGCCAAAGAAGCTGCGCCGACTCTGATGATCGTCATCCCGCTGATGACCATTCTGGGCATCATGTTCCTGCGTCAGGATCACGGTCTGCACGCCACCTTTGATGTCCACGGTTCGGGTGCTGAAACCATGATGTTCCTTGCCCGCCTGATCGCCGTCCAAGTTCTATTCGGTCTGCTGGGTCTGGTCGTGCTGTCGCGTGTTGGCTACTGGAAGAGCTTTGTGTTCGGTAACGAAACCTCGCCCGGTTCCTATGCGCTGGTCTGCCCGGGTGTCGCGCTGTCGGTTCTGCTGCACTTCTTCCTGAACTCGGGTCTTGTTAAAGCTGGAGTAATCGACAAGTTTTCGCTGATGTACTGGGTGATTTCCGCCATTGCGATTGCGTTCCAAATGGCCATGATTGTTCTGGTTGTTCGCTTGAACAAACAGCATTTTGGCCGCGTACATAGTTCGGCCGTACCAGCCGAGTAATATACCACTCACGGTGGCCAAAATAGGCGGGCGTCCTGATTTTCGGGGCGCCCGCTCTTGCATCCGGGGGCGTGTGCTCTCACAGTGGATGAACAGTCAGAAGTGAGGCCAGAATGACCGTAGATCCCGATCGCCACGCCACAAAGATGGCAAAGAAGAAAGCCGCC
>CALJDH010000088.1 GCA_938023895.1 uncultured Aliiroseovarius sp. | reverse complement strand
GAATGCGCCAGCGAGCAGTGGATGAACAGCGCCTCGTGCGGGCCAGTGCCCTGCCGGTCCCAATAGGTCGGGCAGCCGCCCAGATCTTCCAGCATACTTAGCCCCGCTCGGCCAGATAGGCGTCCAGCAGGTCAAGGCGGTCTTGGCCCCAGAACTTCTCGCCGTCATCACAGACATAGAAGGGCGATCCGAACACGCCCGCATTCACGGCATCGTCGGTGTTCCGCGCATAGGTCTCGGCCCCCATCAGAAGACCGCTGTCCGCCAGCGACGGATCGAACCCGGCTTCGGACAGGCAGGCTTTGATGGCTGCATCCTCGGCGATGTCCTTTTCGTCCATCCAGATCGACCGCATCAAGGCATCGACCAGCGCAGCAACATCCCCGGTTCCCGCATTCTGGGCCGCGATGATTGCATAAGACGCGGGCGCGCCATTGGTGGGCCAATGCGCGGGATTGAAGTTGATCGGCATGTCCAAAGCCTTGGCCCAACGCTTCAATTCTTGCATCCGATACTCCATCCGCGAGGGGTGGCGATCCTTCGGCAACTGTCCCCCGGTGCGGGTGAAGAGCTGGCCAATATCAACAGGCTTAAAGGTAACCGAGACACCATGCTTGTCCGCAATCTGCGCGAACCGTTTGCCGCCAAAGTAGGCCCAAGGCGAAAGCACTGTGAAATAATAGTCAATATGGTTCATTTTTCGGTCCCCTGTTGCGCCAATGCTGTTTCCCGAAATCTATCCCGATGCTATTGGGTGTCAACGTCACGATTCTGTCATACAGAGCAATTCTGGGATCTGCTGCCATGCCTTCCATCACCGAACCGAAACTCATCTCGGGCAATGCCAACCGCCCGTTGGCCGAAGCTGTCGCGAAACGCATGTCGATGCATCGCGGCTCGAACGTTGGGCTTGTCGACGCGCGGGTCGAACGCTTCAACGATCAAGAGGTCTTTGTCGAGATCTACGAGAACGTCCGTGGCGAGGATATGTTCATCATCCAATCGACCTCGAATCCGGCCAACGACAACTTGATGGAACTTCTGATCATGTCGGACACGCTGCGCCGATCGTCGGCGCGTTCGGCCACCGCCGTGATCCCTTACTTCGGCTATGCCCGTCAGGATCGCCGCACAAAGGCCCGCACGCCGATCTCGGCCAAGCTGGTCGCCAACCTGATCGCCCAGTCGGGCATCGAGCGGGTTCTGACCATGGACCTGCATGCCGCCCAGATCCAGGGCTTCTTCGACATCCCCGTGGACAACCTCTATGCCAGCCCGATCTTCGCGCTGGACGTGAAGCATCACTTCAAGGATTGTCTGGACGAGGTGATGGTGATCTCGCCCGACGTGGGTGGCGTGGCCCGTGCCCGTGAACTGGCGAAACGCATCGGCGCCCCGCTGGCCATCGTCGACAAACGCCGCGAGAAGCCCGGTGAAGTCGCCGAGATGACCGTGATCGGCAACGTCGAAGGCAAGCGCTGCATCATCGTGGACGACATCTGCGACACCGCTGGCACCCTATGCAAAGCGGCCGAGGTGCTGATGGAGAACGGCGCACAGGAAGTGCACTCCTACATCACCCACGGCGTCATGTCGGGCCCGGCCGTCGAGCGCGTCCAGAACTCGGTCATGAAATCGCTGGTCATCACGGACTCGATCGAGCCCACAAAGCCAGTGCTGGAAACAAAGAACATCCGCGTCGTGCCGACCGCACCGATGTTTGCCCAAGCGATCCTGAACATCTGGGGTGGCACCTCGGTATCGTCGCTGTTCGACCACGACACGCTTGAGCCGCTATATGAAGGCATGTACTCCTGATCCAATCAGGAACTCAGAGACACGAAAGGGCCCCGCGGGGCCCTTTTTAGTTAGTGAAGTCTGGGATCAGACATCCCACATCTCGTCATCCCGAACTTCCCCGATCGCCAGCCAGTCAGCACGCACGCGGGCGACCCGCGTGTCCCCCCACGTGCGGAACAGGATGTCGAAGCCGTCTTCCGTCACATTCTCGGCCGTGATGTCCGCCCTCTGATTGCTTTCGCCGGCAATGTCCCACATCGACATCGACACGGTGACGGTGGGTGGTGTCAGAAAGGGTTCGGAGAACGGGATCTTTGTCCGCATTTTTCGTGGACCACTTCCCGTCCACATCTCACCATCATGCTCGAAATCCGAGAACAGCACTTTGCTGCCTTGGTCCACGCCCATCATTTGGGGTCGAATTCGCTTCATAATTTAACATCGTCCATAAAATTCAGACAATTCTTGCCTAAAAACATGTCCGAAACAAGTTAAGGCTGAGTTTTCAAACGTAAAAAGTAGGGAAGGAGGATCAGAACCATCAGCCCGGACAGCAAGAACGGCGCACCGGGTAAATAGACTGGAGCCTCCGCGTCCGCGAAGAACTGAAAGACGCCTGTCACTACCATGGGCGCAATCACCGCAGCGATCGAGCCAAGGCTGGCGATCACGCCCTGTAGCAGCCCCTGACGATCCTCAGAGACCATATTCGCCATCATGGCAGTCATCGTCGGGGGCGCCATATCGGCCAGTGCTGCGACGATGATGAACGAGAACATCACCCAGACGCTTCCGGTCAGCCCGAACGCTACGAAAGCTGCAATCGCACAGATGATCGAGAAGATCAGGGTACGGTATTCGCCAAGTCTGGGCAGCATGAACCGCATGACGACGCCTTGCGTAAAAGCGACCGCGATTCCGTAGGACGCCAGCGAGATACCGATTAACGCAGTACCCCAGCCAAATACCTCGCGTGTCCAAAAGGCCCAGAGTGTCGGATAGACCATGTTGGCGAACTCAAACGCGAAGATCAGGATCAGCGGCAGCATCAATCCGGGAAGACGAAAGGCGTCGAGGATTGAACCGAACGGATTCAAGTCCCGCTTCGTAAAGGCGCGGCGCTTCTCAGGCGCTAGGCTTTCGGGCAGCAAGAACAGGCCAAACACGACGTTCAGCGCAGCCAGACCCGCTGCAAGCCAGAAAGGCGCGGTGATGTGCACACTGGCAACCAGCCCGCCAATCGCCGGGCCCATGACAAACCCGATGCCGAACGTAGCCCCGATCAAACCAAAATTCGCAGCGCGCTCTTCGGGCTTCGAGATATCCGCAAGATAGGCCGTTGCGGTGATATAGGTCGCCCCGGCGATCCCCGCCAGCACGCGCCCGATCAATAGCCACCAGAACGTGGTAGCCAAGGCCATGACCACATAGTCCACAGCCAATGTTACCAACGCCAGCAACAGGACCGGCCTGCGCCCAAGGCTATCCGAAATCCCACCAATCACAGGCGCAAACAGAAACTGCATTGCCGCATAGGACGCCATCAAAATACCGCCCCAGAATGCTCCGTCAGCAGTATTGGCCGCGCCCACACGCTCCATCAGGTCGGGCATGATGGGGAACACGATGCCAATGCCCACCGCATCCAGAAGAATAGTGGCCAGAATGAACCAGATGGCAGAGCGGTTTTTCATGTGAGGTGATCCAAGGACACAAACGAATTCAGCTGGAGAAAGTACTGACCGGAAGTGACCGTGGTTGCAATCTCAAATGGTCCAACTCTCTACCATTGCGAAATCTTGCAGACTGGGAAGCTTCGCCCGTCGACGCAATACAATCGTAACTTGAAATTCATTTTGACACCTCACTTAGACGCAGGCAGTCTTCATTAAAATTAGATTACAGGATCTTCATGAAACATACTCTCGTCGCTGGCCTGATTGCCCTGATCAGCCTTCCGGCTCCTGCTGCGTTTGCTGCAGAGAAGCCCGGAAAACCCATTCTAAAAGCCACCCGGATTGAAAAAGAACTGCGCGCCAAAACCAAATACGGCTATGCGCTTGTAAAGGGCCACAGCCGCGCTGGTCGGAAAGCCCAGAGGTTCGAGCTGCGCCACGGCGATTGCGGCGGCAACAAGTATTGGAATGATTGCACCACAGACAGGCAGCGGATCGAACGCAAAGAGGATCCGAAGGACCGGATGCAAAAGGTTGGCGAACAGACATGGTATGGCTGGTCGTTCTATCTGAATCCAGATTTTCGCGACATTGGGCCGGGCAATACGACTCTCGGGCAGCTCAAGATGAAAGGGTGGCGCACCCCTTTGTGGCATTTCAATATGCGCGACGGAAAGGCGATGATGTGGTTTGGGAACGAAGGTGGATGCACCATTGGCCGCGTCTCAAATTTGCGCGGGAAGTGGCATGACGTGGTGATTTACGCTGATTATAGCACGGCGCCCAAGGGCCCCAGCTTCGTGATGTATATGGACGGGAAAGAAGTCTGCAAACGCCGGCGCCCTATGGTCACAAAAACCATGCTGAGCGAAAGTGAACGTAACTTGTATGTGAAATATGGCATATACAACAGCTACTTAAGCAGGTGGTTGGACCGAAATAAGACACAGGCGGTTACGATATCACCGTTTAAGGATCGCTATGCTACAGAATCCGGATCATCGAAGACGTCAATCAGCGCAAGCTCGACCCCCTTTGCGTATGATTGGGGTGTGACCCTGCCCACGCAGATCGTGTACTACGACGAGATGCGCTATGGCAAAAGCCGCGCGCAAGTGGATATTCGCATGTTAGAAGCCGCTGGCGTGAAACCCGTCGACTAAACGGATTCGGAAAACTCTACGATCGCAAACAAAAAGCCCCGCCAAATCTGGCGGGGCTTTTTCATAATCATGTTCCGTGGGCTTAGCCTTTCACGGACAGACCCAGTTCACTAGCCATTGCGGCGATATCTACCGTGCGCTTGGCCAGTTCGTCCAAGTTCTCGGCGGTTGCGTTTTCCGATGCGGCAGCCGCATCCGAAACGAAGCCATCAAGAATGTCCTGTGTCACTTCCGAGGTCGGAAGTGCACGCTCGGCCAGAACCGAGGTGCCAGTGGCGGTCACTTCGGCGAACCCACCAGTGACTGCAAACTCGGCATTGCCTTCCGGGGACTCAACGCGAACGATACCGGGTCGCAACGTCGTAATCGTCGGTGCGTGGTTCGGCATCGCCGTCAGGTCGCCATCGGCACCCGGCAGCTGAACTGCGGTTGCCTGAAGCGAAGCCAGGCTCCGTTCGGGCGACACCAGGTCGAATTGCATCGTATCAGCCATTTGGGATCTCCTTCTGGGGTCGTCGGGGGGAAGCGAACCTCCCCCGTCCTAGTCCCAATTAAGCAGCGTCTGCTGCCATTTTCTCGGCTTTGGCGATCACTTCGTCGATGCCGCCAACCATGTAGAAGGCGCCTTCGGGCAGGTGGTCGTATTCGCCAGCCACAACAGCCTTGAACGACTTGATGGTGTCTTCCAGCGGAACCTGAACACCGTCCGAACCGGTGAACACTTTTGCAACGTCGAAGGGCTGCGACAGGAAGCGTTCGATCTTACGAGCGCGCGCAACAGTCAGCTTATCTTCTTCCGACAGTTCGTCCATGCCAAGGATGGCGATGATGTCCTGCAGCGACTTGTAGCGCTGAAGAATTTCCTGAACGTCGGTTGCAACTTTGTAGTGCTCTTCACCGATGACCAGCGGGTCCAGCAGACGCGAGGTCGAACCAAGCGGGTCAACCGCCGGGTAGATGCCTTTTTCCGAGATCGAACGATCCAGAACAGTGGTTGCATCAAGGTGAGCAAACGAGGTTGCAGGTGCAGGGTCGGTAAGGTCATCCGCGGGAACATATACGGCCTGAACCGAAGTAATCGAACCCGATTTGGTCGACGAAATACGTTCCTGCATGGCACCCATGTCGGTGGCCAGGGTCGGCTGATAACCAACCGCCGAAGGAATACGACCCAGCAGAGCCGAAACTTCCGAACCAGCTTGGGTAAAGCGGAAGATGTTGTCGACGAAGAACAGAACGTCCGAACCGGTGTCATCACGGAACTGTTCCGCCAGGGTCAGACCCGACAGAGCAACACGCATACGTGCTCCGGGAGGCTCGTTCATCTGGCCGTAAACCAGCGCAATTTTCGATTCTTCCAGGTTATCGGGAACGATAACGCCGGATTCGATCATCTCGTGGTAAAGGTCGTTACCTTCACGGGTACGCTCACCAACACCAGCGAACACGGACACACCCGAGTGCACTTTTGCGATGTTGTTGATCAGTTCCATGATCAGAACGGTTTTGCCCACGCCGGCACCGCCGAACAGACCAATTTTACCACCCTTGGTGTAGGGGGCCAGCAGGTCGATAACCTTAATGCCGGTGGTCAGGATTTCGGTTTCGGTCGACTGGTCTTCGAATGCAGGCGCGTCACCGTGGATCGGGCGGCTGGCTTCCGATTTGACCGGGCCTTTTTCGTCAACGGGTTCGCCGATGACGTTCAGGATGCGGCCCAGGGTTGCGTTGCCGATCGGCACCGAGATCGGTGCGCCGGTGTCAGTTACTTCCTGACCACGGACCAGACCTTCGGATGCGTCCATAGCGATACAGCGAACGGTGTTTTCACCGAGGTGCTGAGCTACTTCCAATACCAGGTTGTTGCCATTGTTGTCGGTGTTGAGCGCGTTCAGAATTTCGGGAAGGGCATCCTCGAATTGAACGTCCACAACGGCGCCAATCACCTGGGTGATCTTACCTTTAGCGTTAGCCATTGTTGTTTCTCCGGTTCCTTAGAGCGCCTCAGCGCCCGAAATGATTTCGATAAGTTCGTTGGTGATCACGGCCTGACGCGAACGGTTGAACTGAATGGTCAGTTTGTCGATCATGTCGCCTGCGTTGCGGGTAGCGTTGTCCATTGCGGACATCCGCGCGCCCTGCTCCGAGGCACCGTTTTCCAACAGCGCGGTGAAGACCTGCGTGGCCACGCCCGAAGGCAGCAGCGTTGCAAGAATGCCTTCTTCCGACGGCTCATAGTCATAGACGGTCGAGACTTCTTCCGCACCCTCAGCAGGGGCGTCGAAGCTGGCCGGGATGACCTGCTGTGCAGTCGGGATCTGGCTGATCACGCTTTCGAACTTGTTGTAGAAGATCGTCGCGACGTCGAACTCACCCTCGTTGAAACGATGGATAAGATCGTTGGCGATGCCTTGCGCATTGTCGTAACCGACGTTGCGCACACCCGAAAGATCCACATGGTCAACCATCTGGTCTTCAAAGTCGCGCTTCAGCTGTTCACGACCCTTCTTGCCAACAGTCAAGATTTTGACTGTTTTGCCAGAAGCGATCAGCTCTTCAGCTTTTGCACGTGCCATCTTGGCGATCGACGAATTGAAGCCACCGCAAAGGCCGCGCTCGGCAGTCATGACCACAAGCATGTGGACTTGATCCGAACCCGTACCCGAAAGCAGTTTCGGAGCGCTGTCGCCCCCCGACGAAGCTGCCAGCCCACCCAGAACGGCGTTGAACCGCTCTGCGTAGGGACGACCTGCTTCGGCCGCTTCCTGTGCCCGCCGCAGTTTTGCGGCGGCCACCATCTGCATGGCCTTCGTGATCTTCCGCGTCGACTTGACGCTTTCGATCCGATTTTTGAGGTCCTTAAGGTTGGGCATCTGTCTGAGCCCCCTTAAGCGAAGTCAGCGGCGAACGCGTCCAGCGCTGCTTTGACCTTGTCTTCCAGCTCACCTTTAACCTTACGGTCGTTGTTGGTGATATCGTCCAGAAGATCGGCGTGTTTCTGACGCAGGTGGTTCAGAAGACCAGCTTCGAAACGACCAACTTCCGATACGTCGATGTTGTCCAGGTAACCGTTGGTACCAGCGTAGATCACGCAGACGATTTCTGCGTTGGTCAGCGGCGAGTACTGAGCCTGCTTCATCAGTTCCGTCAGACGGGCACCACGGTTCAGCAGCTGCTGGGTCGAGGCATCAAGGTCAGAACCGAACTGAGCGAAGGCTGCCATCTCGCGATACTGAGCCAGCGACAGTTTAACCGGACCGGCAACCGACGACATTGCTTTCGTCTGAGCCGACGAACCAACACGCGAAACCGACAGACCGGTGTTCACAGCGGGGCGGATACCCTGGTAGAACAGCTCGGTTTCCAGGAAGATCTGGCCGTCGGTGATCGAGATCACGTTGGTCGGAATAAAGGCCGACACGTCGCCACCCTGGGTTTCAATAACCGGCAGAGCGGTCAGCGAGCCTGCACCGTAGTCTTCGTTCAGCTTTGCCGAACGCTCCAGCAGACGCGAGTGAAGATAGAAAACGTCACCCGGATAAGCTTCACGGCCCGGCGGGCGGCGCAGCAGCAGCGACATCTGACGATAGGACACAGCCTGTTTCGACAGGTCATCATAGATGATCAGGGCGTGGCGGCCGTTGTCACGGAAGTGCTCGGCCATGGCGGTTGCGGCATAGGGTGCCAGGAACTGCATCGGAGCGGGGTCCGAAGCGGTTGCAGCAACGACGATCGTGTATTCGATCGCGCCGGTTTCTTCCAGTTTCTTCACCAGCTGCGCAACAGTCGAGCGCTTCTGGCCAACAGCTACGTAGACGCAGTAGAGCTTCTTGCTCTCGTCGTCGCCAGCGGCTTCGTTGTACGACTTCTGGTTCAGGATCGCGTCCAGAGCAACGGCAGTTTTACCGGTCTGACGGTCGCCAATGATCAGCTCGCGCTGGCCACGGCCGATCGGGATCATAGCGTCAACCGATTTCAGGCCGGTTGCCATCGGTTCGTGAACCGATTTACGCGGGATGATGCCCGGTGCTTTAACGTCAGCAACGTTGCGCTTTTTGGTTTTGATCGGGCCTTTGCCGTCGATCGGGTTACCCAGACCGTCAACAACGCGACCCAGAAGCTCGTCACCAGCGGGAACGTCCACGATGGAGTTCGTACGCTTAACAGTGTCGCCTTCTTTAATGTCGCGGTCGGAACCGAAGATAACAACACCAACGTTGTCAGCTTCAAGGTTCAGAGCCATCCCGCGGATACCACCGGGGAATTCGACCATTTCACCAGCCTGAACGTTGTCCAGACCATATACACGAGCAATACCGTCACCGACCGACAGAACGCGGCCAACTTCGGCCACTTCGGCTTCCTGGCCGAAGTTCTTGATCTGGTCCTTCAGGATCGCAGAAATTTCTGCTGCTTGGATACCCATTATCCGACCTCTTTCATGGAATTCTGAAGTGCATCGAGCTTGGCCTTGACCGACGTATCGATCATTTGCGAGCCCACTTTCACGACCAGGCCACCGATAAGTGCTTCATCGACGGCCAGGTTGATGTTTACATCCTTGCCGATCGAGGCTTTCAGAGCCTTGGCAAGTTTGTCTTGTTGCGCCTTGGTCATGGCTTTGGCTGCGGTCACCTCTGCGGTAACCTCACCCTTATCCTCGGCGATCAGGGCGCGCATGGCGCCCAGAAGCTGAGGAAGCACGAACAAACGACGTTTCTGAGCCATCAGGCTCAGTGCGTTTGCGACCGTTGACGAAAGTTTCATTTTCTTGGCGACAGCTGCGATCACGGCGGCCTGTTCATCGCGGGTAACTACCGGCGAGTTGATCAGATCGACGAGATCAGAGCTATCGGCGAGAGCAGCATCAAGAGCGGCAACATCCGCTTCAACTGCTTTCAGTTCTTTGCCCTCTTTGGCCAAATCAAAGATGGCCGTGGCATAACGTTGGGCAATGCCAGTTGAGATCGAGACTGGTTCGGACACGTCCACCCTTCCGATGTACTAAGCCCCATTGTGGTTTGCGTGACAAACCGGGGCGGCCTACAGAAGCCGCACTTTCGCGCGTACTATCTAAATCGTCGTCGCATGTAACAGGGAAAACCCTACCTCGCAACAGGCTTGCGCGGGTTTATCGCCAACATTTCCGGCTTAGGTTTCGTTAGATTTCACCGCCAATCCGCGCATACCCCTTAACCCTAGGGACAATTTGCCGATCGCGGGCTGAAACTCGAACCACTCAAAACGGAATACATTTGCATACCGAAACGGCGCTCACGAAAGAATCAAGGGGGATCTGGCGCCGAGATGGGCATTTTCCGAGGTCGGCACAGGACTGATTCTATACCTAAGGCCGTCCTTGCCTCGGTGTACTGGGCTCGGGGGCACCTAACCCCTCCAGAACCTTCAAAGGACGACGAACGGCTTGCGCCAGGCCGGGACGTTTTGGGGCGGGTACCTGCTTGGCGACCTCGACCATCAGGACCCCCCCGGCAAGGATGACTGGCAGTTGGTGCCCAGCCCGCTCCCAAAAGGTCCCAGTTTTGCGCCAGAACCGTTTTCCTGACGGTGGCTGATACAGAGAAGATAGATGCCGCTCGACCTGAAAACCATGCTCGCGCAACTGGCCTTCCAACTGCCCCAAAGAATAGGGCCGCCCATACCCAAATGGCGTCGCATCTGACCGTGCCCACAAACCAGCCCGGTTCGGGGCGATGAACATGGCACGGCCTCCGGGGCCGAGCACACGATAGCATTCCTCAAGCAGTTGGCTGGGGGTCTCGGACGTTTCCAGCCCGTGCATCACAACCAGCCGATCCACGACCCCGGTATCAAGGGGCCACAACGTATCCTCGACCAAAACCGAGACGTTGGGCATACCCGCAGGCCAGGGCATCACCCCCTGCGGCGCTGGCATCAACCCGACGACCCGGCGCGCTGTCGACAAATAGGGGCGTAGCAGTGGCACAGCGAACCCAAAACCGGCGACAGTCTGTCCCTTGGTTTGCGCTGTGGGCCACAAATTGACCACCTTGTCACGGATCGCTTTTTGGGCCGCGCGCCCCAACATGCTGCGGTAGTAGAAATTTCTCAGATCCTGCACATCAAGATGCATGTCGCGTCAATCGGCCCGTGTCTGTTCAAGGCCGAGACTACCGGAACGCAGACAAATTGGAATGCCCATCTTGTATGCGCGCTCACTGTGGGGCGCGGCGCAAAATCAATGCCAGATTGTTTGCGGGCATCTCGATCAGATCGGTACGGCGCAATCCGGCTTCCGACGCCCAGGCCTCGACTTTCTCAAGATCCTTATATCCGATCTGAGGGTCTTGCGCGGTCAAGGACGTGTGGAAGGTCTTATCCCCTTCACTGCGAAACGCGCCCCCGGTTCGGAATGGCCCGTACAGAAACCAATAGGCGCCGGGCGCCAGATTGCGCGCGACGCCCGCAATTACAGCACGCGCGGTGGTCGCGTCGATCAGATGCATCAGGTTCACCGTCACGATCATCGCCATCGGCCCCGTGCGCCACGACGGAGCACTGGCATCCAGCCACTGCGCCAAGCGCATGTTCTCGATGCCCTTCTCAGCGCGCCATGCATCAATGCTGTTCAGACGCTCAGGATCGATATCGGTCGGCTGCCATATCACATCGGGAAAGTGCCCGGCATATTCAACGATATGCTCGCCCGTGCCCGAGGCAAGCTCTAACGCGACCCCGTGCTTCGGCACGAAGGGCTTCATGGCATCTAGAATCGGAAACAAATTTCGGGACGCAGATGGCGCAGACATGCGTCCATCTCCGCGCTCATGCGCGATTGAATGTGGTCTTTCTCCCGCCATTTTTACCCCTCGGGCGCATTACCAGTATTGAGGCTTAGGATCGTTTGGGCAAGACTGTTGCACCACCACGGAGAACCAACATGCTCGAACTCGTCACAATTCCCTGCCTTTCGGATAATTATGCATTTCTGCTGCATGACGCCAAGTCAGGTAAAACGGCACTGATCGACGCGCCCGAAACCCTGCCCATCGAGGACGAGCTGGAACAGCGCGGCTGGACGCTGTCCGAGATCTGGCTGACTCACCACCACTGGGATCATATTGACGGCGTCGCCGATCTGGTTGCGGCCACCGGCGCCCGCGTGATCGGGGCCGAGGCCGACGCGCACCGCCTGCCCCCGCTGGATCAGGCGCTCACCCCCGGGACGAGTTTCAACTTTGCAGGCCACGTGGTTCAGGTGCTGGACGTCCCCGGCCACACGATCGGCCACATCGCTTTGTATGTCCCCGCCGCCAAGGCCGCCTTCACCGGCGACAGCCTAATGGCGATGGGCTGCGGTCGCTTGTTCGAAGGGCGCCCCGAACAGATGTGGGACAGCCTGCAACGTCTGATGGCGCTGCCCGCGGATACGCTGATCTGCTCGGGCCATGAATATACTGGGGGCAATATCTCGTTTGCGCTGACCATCGAGCCCGATAACGACGCTCTACGCGCGCGCCGTGAACGGGTCGAAGCCGCTCGCGCTGACGGCCAGCCCACCGTCCCCTCCCTTCTGTCGGACGAGCTGGAAACCAACCCATTTCTGCGCGCGCACTTGTCGTCGGTCAAAGCTGCCCTACATAAAGAGACCGCATCCGACGCCGAGGTCTTTGCCGAGATCCGCGCCCGGAAAGACGATTTCTAAGGCAAATCTCAAGAAATCACGCTTGTGCGAGCAGAAATTGACCAAAAGGGTCTTGATAGCGACGCAAGGACAACCGAACCTTAATACTATGAGGCAACGGTAATAAGGCGAAGAAATCGCCAGCGATGTCCACCGCTGAACTTACGAGGAGTGCGCAACATGCCATCTTTTTCCAAACCCCTCGAAGAAGCCATCCATCAGGCATTGGCTTTGGCAAACGACCGCAAGCACGAGCTTGCAACGCTTGAGCATCTGCTGCTAGCGCTTCTGGACGAACCAGACGCGACACGGGTGATGCAGGCCTGTTCGGTCGATCTGGACGTGCTGCGCAAAGTGCTGGTCGAATTCATCGACGAAGAACTGACCACCCTGATCACCGACATTGAAGGCAACGAAGCGGTTCCGACCGCAGCGTTCCAGCGCGTGATCCAGCGCGCTGCGATCCACGTCCAAAGCTCGGGCCGGACCGAAGTGACGGGCGCCAACGTGCTGGTTGCCATCTTCGCAGAACGCGAATCGAACGCAGCCTTCTTCCTGCAAGAACAGGACATGACGCGCTATGACGCGGTGAACTATATCGCCCACGGCGTCGCGAAAGAGCCGGGCTTTGGCGAAGCGCGTCCGATTTCGGGCACGTCGGACTTCGATGACGAAGAAGTTCAAGACGCCCAGCCCGCCGAAGAAAACGACAGCGCTCTTGGGAAATACTGTGTCGATCTGAACGCCAAGGCTCGTGAGGGCGACATTGATCCGCTGATCGGCCGCGGCCACGAAGTTGAACGCTGCATTCAGGTGCTCTGCCGCCGCCGCAAGAACAACCCGCTATTGGTTGGCGATCCCGGCGTGGGCAAGACCGCCATTGCGGAAGGTCTCGCCACCAAGATTGTAGCTGGCGAAACACCCGAAATTCTGTCGGAAACCACCATCTACTCGCTCGACATGGGCGCGCTTTTGGCGGGCACCCGCTATCGCGGTGATTTCGAGGAACGTCTGAAAGCCGTGATGAAAGAGCTTGAGGAGCATCCCGACGCGGTGCTGTTCATCGACGAAATCCACACGGTAATCGGCGCTGGCGCGACCTCGGGCGGGGCGATGGATGCCTCGAACCTGCTGAAGCCTGCACTTCAGGGCGGCAAGCTGCGCTGCATGGGCTCGACAACCTACAAGGAATTCCGCCAGCATTTCGAAAAAGACCGCGCCCTGTCGCGTCGTTTCCAAAAGATCGACGTAAACGAGCCGACGGTCGAAGATGCGGTCAAAATCCTGAAGGGTTTGAAACCCTATTTCGAGGAACATCACGGCGTGAAATACACCGCTGATGCGATCAAATCGGCTGTCGAACTGTCGGACCGCTATGTCAACGACCGCAAACTGCCTGACAAGGCCATCGACGTGATCGACGAAGCAGGCGCAGCCCAGCATCTGCTGATCGCCTCGAAGCGCAAGAAAACCATCGGCACCAAGGAAATCGAGGCCGTCGTGGCCAAGATCGCCCGCATTCCGCCGAAGAATGTCTCGAAAGACGATGCGGAAACTCTGCGTGACCTTGAAAAGTCGCTGAAGCGCGTCGTGTTCGGTCAGGACACCGCAATCGAGGCGCTGTCCTCGGCGATCAAACTGGCGCGTGCCGGTCTGCGTGAGCCTGAAAAGCCCATCGGCAACTACCTGTTCGCCGGCCCGACTGGTGTGGGCAAGACCGAGGTTGCCAAGCAACTGGCCGACAATCTGGGCGTCGAGCTTCTGCGCTTTGACATGTCCGAGTATATGGAGAAACACGCCGTCAGCCGTCTGATCGGTGCACCTCCGGGCTATGTCGGGTTTGATCAGGGCGGTCTTCTGACCGACGGCGTCGACCAGCATCCGCATTGCGTGCTGCTGCTGGACGAAATCGAGAAAGCACACCCGGATGTCTACAACATCCTGCTGCAGGTGATGGATAATGGCGAACTGACCGATCATAACGGCCGCACCGTCAGCTTCCGCAACGTGGTTCTGATCATGACCTCGAACGCAGGCGCCTCGGAGCAGGCGAAGGCCGCGATCGGCTTTGGCCGTGACCGTCGTGAAGGCGAAGACACCGCCGCCATCGAACGCACCTTCACGCCGGAATTCCGCAACCGTCTGGACGCGGTGATCAGTTTCGCACCTCTGGGCAAAGAGGTGATCCTGCAAGTGGTCGAGAAATTCGTGCTGCAGCTTGAGGCCCAATTGATGGACCGCGGCGTGCATATCGAACTGACCCGAGCCGCCGCCGAATGGATCGCCGACAAGGGCTATGACGACCGGATGGGTGCCCGTCCCTTGGGCCGCGTGATCCAAGAGCACATCAAGAAGCCGCTGGCCGAGGAACTTCTGTTCGGCAAGTTGGCAAAAGGTGGCTTGGTTCAGGTCGGAATCAAAGGTGGCAAGTTGGAGCTTCGCTACGAAGAACCCAAAGCGCCGCGCATCGGCCGCCGCAAGAAGCCCCCGCTTCTGCCCGCCGATTGATGCACGCCCTTTGGGCTGCAACACTGATAACATGCGCCGCGACCCCGGTTGCGGCGCGTGATCCCGTTCTCAGTTTCCCGGTGTCGTGCGCTCTGGGGCAAGATTGCTTCATTCAGAGCTATGTGGATGCCGACCCCAGCAATGGGGCGGCGGATTTCACTTGCGGTGTGCTGTCCTATGACGGGCATCAGGGAACGGACATCGCGCTGACATCGGATATGGCCGCGCAGGCGGGCGTTGATGTCACCCCGGTAGCACCCGGCGTGGTGCGTCGGCTGCGTGACGGGGGCGCGGACCAGTTTTTTTCGGCCACGTTCGACCATTCAGATGGGCAGGATTGCGGCAACGGAGTGGTGATTGACCACGGTGGCGGTTGGGAAAGCCAGTACTGCCACATGCGCAAGGACAGCATCGCGGTCGAGGTCGGGCAGCGCGTCGGCCTGCAGACCCCCCTGGGTCAGATCGGCATGTCAGGCCGGACTGAGTTTCCGCATCTTCATTTAACGCTGCGCAAAGACGAGCAGGTCGTGGATCCGTTCAACGCCGATCCCCTGACCTATTGTGGTGACACCGACGCGACATCCCTGTGGGCAGACGAGATCCTGTACCGCGCCAGCGGGTTCGTGAATGCGGGGTTCAGCGACCGAATTCCTGACTTTGATACCGTGAAGTGGGGCAAGGCAGCCCATGCTTCGATTGACAGCACCAGCGGTGCATTCGTGTTCTGGGCGCAGATTTTCGGGGCGCTGGCTGGGGACGAGATGCAGCTAATCATCCATGGACCCAACGGCGTTTTCATCGAACACGAAGAGGTGTTGGAGACGACGCAGGCCCGCACGATGCGCGCAGCCGGACGTCGGTTGCATGCGGAAAACACCCTTCCCGGTACATATCACGGCACGGCCACGCTGTTGCGTGACGGGGTTGAGATCGACCGCATCGCGACCACCACGACGCTGACCACGCCTTAGCGTTCGGTCAGTTTCAACTCGATCCGGCGGTTTTCGGCGCGGGCTTCAGGCGTGTCCGCAGGATTGACCGGGCGGTATTCGCCAAAGCCGGTTGCAGCCAAACGGTCGGGCGGGAAGCCCAGCGCGTCAATCATGTATTCGACCACCGACAGGGCGCGCGCCTGGCTAAGTTCCCAGTTATTACGATACGCCCCGCGTCCGGAAAGTGGCACATTATCTGTGTGCCCATCGACGCGGATCACCCAATCCACTTCGTCAGGGATTTCGCCTGCAACGTCAGCCAACAGCGCAGCCACACGCCCGACTTGGGCGCGCCCTTCTGGCTGAAGCTCGGCGCGGGCACTTTCGAACAGCACCTCGGACGAAAATACGAACCGGTCGCCCACAATCTGCACACCCTCGCGGTTCCCCAGAACCTGACGTAATTTGCCAAAAAATTCAGATCGGTAGGCGGACAGCTCTTTGGCTTCGGCTTCCAGGCGTTTGCGTTCGGCCTCTTCCAGCTCGGCACGGCGGCGCTCCTCGGAGGCAACGCGGGCAAGGGCGGCGTTCAGTTCGGAGCCAAGTTTCTGGATCTGCACCTGCGCGGCCTGATCGCGGGCCGATCCCGCATCTAAAATTGCCTGCAAGCCCCCCAACTGCGTTCGCAGCGCGGCGACCTGTTCATTCAACAGCGCGATCTTGCGTTGGCTTTCTGCGCTTTCAGCTTCTTCCTCGGCCAGCGCCAGATTGGCGGCCGCCAGCAAGCGCGCACGTTCCTCGGATTGGGTGAGCGTCTCAGTTGCAGCCCGTTCGGCATTCAGACGCGCCGCCAACTCCGCCTCAAGCCGATCACGCAGCTCAGCCGAATCCGTACCGGCAGCAGCCTGTTCCTCAAGCTGAAGCAAAGCCGTCGCCAAGCGCTTATCCAGATCCACACCTGCCGCTTTGGCTGCGGCCAGAAGGGTCAGCGTTTCCTCGGCCCGCTTGCGTTCTTCTTCAAGCGCCAAGGTCATTGCGGTCAGTTCGGTATCTGCGTTCTGCAACCGTTCGCGCAAGGCTTCGGCGGCTGCGGCTTCTGCCAAACGTCCGGCCTCTTCCTCGTCCAGCGCCGTCTGGCCCTCGGTCACCTTCACTTCCAGATCGGCCACCAAAGCCTCCAATGCCTCGCGTTTGGCCGCAGCAAGACGGGCCGCTTCGGCACCGGCATCAACCTCGTCGCGTGCTTTGGCCAAAGCCAATTGCAACGCCTCTTGTTCGCTCAGCAGTTGGGTACGTGCGCTTTCAAGCTCTTCAACGGTCGCAGTCAGCGCCTCTCCTTCTGCCAAGGCGCGATCCCGTTCGGATAAAAGCGTCGCCACCTGCGCCTCGAAACTGGTGATCTTCGCTGCCCGAGCGGCCAATTCGGCAGCTTGGCTTTCGGTCTGCGTCGTCAGCTGGGCAATCATCGCGGCCTGCGCATCCGAGATCGAGCGGGCTTCGGTCAGCGTTGCGTTCAGCGTACCGATCTCGCCCTGAAGGGTCTCGGTTCGGTTGCGTTCCAGCCCCAGCGCATCGGCCAGTTCGGACACCTGCGCCGACAATTCGTCAAGTTCGTTCGCCTGCCCCGAGATCGTCTCGCGCAGGATGAATTGTACGATCATGAAGATCGTCAGGACGAACATTAAGACCAGTAAAAGCGCGGTCATTGCGTCCACAAAGCCGGGCCAGATGGACCCGCTCATGCGTTGGGTGGATCGGCGGGTAAGCGCCATGGCTTAACCTTGCTCCTGACCCGAGGCGACGCGGATCACATGGGTCAGCGTTGCAAGGTCACCGCGCAAGTCGGCCAGGCTTTCCTGCCGACCAGCCTGCATTTCTTCCAAGATGCGCAACATCTGCACGTCGATCGAGCGCAGACGCATGCGGCTTTCTGCATCGACTGGCTCTTCCTCGGTCGCGGAATTGGCCTCGAGGATCTGGCGCACGGCATCTTGGCTTTCGGCAATCTGCATCAACGCCTGTGTCTGCCCATCATCCTGCGCAAGCTGGTTGGTTAAAGCCTCGACATTGGTTGCCAAGGCGCGCAGCCTTTCATCCATCATCGCGCGTTGCGCGTCCGTTTGGACAAACATTGTCTGCATGGTTTCGATTTGCTCGGCCAGAATGCCCAGATAGGCCCCTGCCTCGGATGCATCTTCACCGTCGCCCGACGCATAGCTGAGCTTGGTAATGGTCGACAGCCATTCTTCAAGCTCGCGATAGAACCTGTTCTGGCCGTGGCCTGCGAACAGCTCCATCAATCCAACAACCAGCGACCCGGCAAGCCCCAGAAGCGAGGACGAGAACGCCGTGCCCATGCCGCCCAGTTGCTCTTCCAGCCCGGTCATCAGGCGGTTGAACACCTCGACCCCGCCTTCGCCTTCCCCCGGCGCAAGCGAGCGGATGGTTTCGACCACCGCCGGAACAGTCGTCGCAAGACCAAAGAACGTGCCCAGAAGGCCAAGGAAAATCAGAAGGTTGACGATATAGCGCGTGATGTCGCGCGCTTCGTCGATCCGGGTGGCGATACTGTCCAGGATCGAACGCGAGGACGAGGCCCCGATCTGCAACTGCGTCCCCCGGTTCGAGCGCATCAGGGCAGCAAGCGATGCCAGCAAACGCGGGGCGCTGTCAGGATCGTGCGCCTCGCGCTGTTGGACAAAGCCTTCGATCCAGCTGACCGAAGCAAAGACCTGCCAGACCTGCCAGAAACAGGCCAGCAGACCAATGACAAAGACAAACAGAATGAACCCGTTCAAATACAGGTTCGCCATGAACACGGGCAAAACATGCGGCAACGCCACGAAGGTGCCGAAGCCGACAAGGCCCAAGGCCACCAGCATCAGAAAGATCTGACGCACGGGTTGAGTGAAAGACGGCTCGATGCCTTTTCTTCTGGGCGCAGTCAGCGTCCCGCGATCCGGGTGATCCATGCGGGGTAAGTCCTTGTCGCCATTATTATTGGC
>CALJDH010000087.1 GCA_938023895.1 uncultured Aliiroseovarius sp. | reverse complement strand
CCTTTCGCTGGGGAAGATGTGCCGCTATACCGGGCCGGGTTTTCTTTGAGATAGGAAAAAGACCATGGCCAATGTCGTTGTCGTAGGCGCCCAATGGGGCGATGAAGGAAAAGGTAAGATCGTTGACTGGCTCAGCGAACGTGCCGATGTGATCTGCCGGTTCCAAGGGGGGCACAATGCGGGCCATACTCTTGTTATTGACGGAGCGGTTTACAAGCTGCACGCGCTGCCCTCGGGTGTTGTGCGCGGCGGCAAGCTGAGCGTGATCGGCAACGGGGTCGTGCTGGACCCGTGGAACCTGTTGAAAGAGATCGAGACCGTGACCGCGCAAGGCGTTGATATTTCGCCGGAAACGCTGATGATCGCGGAAAACACGCCGCTGATCCTGCCGTTCCACGGCGAACTTGACCGCGCTCGCGAAGAGGCCGCCTCGAAAGGCACCAAGATCGGCACAACCGGTCGCGGTATTGGTCCGTGCTATGAAGATAAAGTGGGCCGTCGCGCCATCCGCGTGGCCGATCTGGCAGACGATGCCACGCTTGAGGCCCGCGTTGATCGCGCGCTGCAGCACCACGATCCGCTGCGCAAAGGTCTGGGCATCGAGCCCATCGATCGCGACGCGCTGATCGCACAGCTGAAAGAGGTCGCACCCGCGATCCTGAAATTCGCCGCTCCGGTCTGGAAAGTGCTGAACGAAAAGCGCAAATCCGGCAATCGGATCCTGTTCGAAGGCGCGCAAGGTGCACTTCTGGACATCGATTTCGGCACCTATCCCTTCGTGACCTCCTCGAACGTGATCGCAGGACAGGCGGCGACCGGTGTTGGCATCGGACCGGGCTCGATTGACTATGTTCTTGGCATCGTAAAAGCCTACACCACCCGCGTGGGTGAGGGTCCCTTCCCGACCGAGCTGGACGATGACGATGGCCAGCGTCTGGGCGAGCGTGGACACGAGTTCGGCACCACCACGGGCCGCAAGCGTCGCTGTGGCTGGTTCGATGCGGCTCTGGTCCGCCAGACTTGTGCGACCTCGGGCGTGACTGGGATTTCGCTGACAAAACTGGACGTTCTGGACGGGTTCGAGACCCTGAAAATCTGTGTGGGCTATGAACTGGACGGCGAGCGTATGGACTACCTTCCCACCGCAGCCGATCAGCAAGCCCGTTGCACGCCGATTTATGAAGAGATGCCGGGTTGGTCGGAATCGACCGAAGGCGCACGCAGCTGGAATGATCTGCCCGCCAACGCGATCAAATATGTCAAACGTGTGGAAGAACTGATCGAGTGCCCCGTGGCGCTTCTGTCCACCAGCCCGGAACGGGACGACACCATTCTGGTGACTGACCCGTTCGCGGATTGATCTGATGGCGTTGGGATACAAAGCCCGCAAGCGACTGGCACTTCTGGTGCTGGTCGTCGGTCTGCCGCTTTACATCGTCGCGGCGGTCTTCGTGGTCAGCCTGTTTGACCGCCCGCCGATCTGGCTGGAGTTTATCATCTACGCCGCGCTTGGCTTTTTGTGGATGGTGCCCTTGAAGCAGGTGTTTCTGGGGGTCGGTAAGGCAGATCCGGACGAGGATGAAGCCAACTATCCCCATGATCCCGCAGGGAAATATGCCCTGAAAGACAAAGACGAAAGCGAATAAAAAAAGGCCCCTAGATCGGGGCCTTTTTTATTCAGAGGGACGTGTGATCAGGCGGTTTGCAGCCCATCTTGGCTAACGTTGGTGTTCACAGCGGTCAGCGAATAGCAGCCCTGAGCCACTTTGATGATGTCACCTTCCCGCAGAAGGCGGCCAAAGGAACGGAGCGCATCTTCACGCGAGATCCCGCCGGGAACATCAAGCTTGGTCACCAGTTTCACCACCTGAGGGCGGCTGAAATGCGACAATCCCGATGATTGCGAGACAAACGAAGCCGCCGCGCGCAGATAGCCCTCGATGTCTTTTTGATCGATGTTCGACGAAAAACTGGCAAAGGAATTCAGATCGGAAGTGACCGTGCAGACCGGCTCTGCATCCGGATCTGCCTCGGTTCCATCCGGGCGCTTGCGGCTTGTGCTAACATTGACGCGGCGTGGGCGGACAAGGCGGTCGCGGGACGCGGTCGCAGAGGTGTCTTGTTCTGCTTCGGTCTCGTTAATCCGCTGTTCGGAAACAAGAACCAACGGCGAGGTGCGCTTCGGTTCCGGTGATTTTTGCACGGTTGCTTCCGGGCTGGGCGGTTTAACGGCCTGTGCCAGATCGCTGCGGTAGGGCGTCTTTTGCTCTTCTTCCCCGAATTCAGACGCACCGGGTGTCTTGTCGGCACGAGTCGCCTGCACTGCGGCCTTCAGGTGACTGATCGAGTTGCGTCGGCGCGATGCATCCTGATCGTCCATCTGCGTGTTGGTTTCGGCCAAAATACGCTCCAACGCGGTGTCGTCACGCGCAGCTTCCTGATCGTCGAAAACCTGAGCGCGACGCTCGCGACGGGCATCCATGCGGCTTTCGGCTTCCATCGTCGACAAAAGCGCTTCGATCTCGTGGTGAAGTTCGCTTTGCGGGGCGCTTTGCGAATGAGCGCTGGTAATGTCATCAGCAACCTTGGTCGATACTTCCTGCACTGCGACACGCAACGAGTCATCCAGCGGCAAGGGCGGCAGCGGCGCAATCATTGCGCGCGAAAGGTTGGCTGCAGATTCGGTGCGCGCCTGTGCGTCGATCTCGGCGCGGAATTCGGCCTCTGCCTGGGCCAATTCTGCGGCCAGATCAGCCTCTTGTTCAGCAGTCAGGGCCGCTTCTTTTTGTTGCGCGGCATCTGCGGTGGCATCGGCATCAATCTCGGTTGCGTCTTCAATGCTTTCACTGGCGAGCGTATTGGTTTGCGAAATGACAACGTTTTCTTGACCGTCGGTACGGCGCTTCCGTTTTACGCGCAGAACACGCGATACCTGCCCAGTGTCATCCTTTGCGACGTCGCGGCGGTCCGCGTCTTCATTGGTGTCAGCGACCAAGTCTGCCCCGGTAGGTGCTTCTTCACGGAGGTCGGACGCAGCTACTTGCCCGCTGGCAGGTGCAGTCGCGTCATCATTCATCGCGATCTGATCTTTCACGCGCTGACGCTTGGCGTCGCGATCGGCGGTCTCAGATGTGGGTTCTTCATCTCTCGCGAAATCGGATGCAAGCGCATGGTTGCTGATCAGTTCTTCAAACTCGTCAAGATCATCCAGATCTGTCAGGGCCGACTTCGACGCACCAGCAGCGTGCTCATCTTCTAGGAATTCGTCCGAGTTCGCTGCGTCGTCCAATGCAGCCGCACGCAGGCGGGACAGTTTTGACAGCGCATCGTCTTCGTTCAGATCGTGCGACGCACCGGCTTCGTCTTGGCGTTCATCAGCTTGCGTGTCTGCAGTTGCGGGCGTCTCGTCGCCAATTGGGGAAGGCGCGGCCGTTTGATCTTTCAGGTCTTCGCCGCTTTGGCGTAGGATAATGTCCTTGCCTTCAACCTCGGCATCTACCTGTTTCAGGGATTCACGCTCGGCAATCCGGTGCAGCACTGATGCGTCAGGCGCTACGGGCTCTGCGCCAAACGAGCGGTCTTGTTCAGCCAGACCACGGAAATACTCGGCAATCGATTTCATGGCACCGAAAGGATCATCAAATCCTTCCAGCGTGCAAGAAAACGTGCCATAGGAAACCGTGAGGATCTTGTTGTTGTTAACCATTAAAAACTTACCTTCTCAACCAGAACGACGACAACGATACATTTAACTACATTGATGCTTAAATTGCGCAAAAGCGCGATGCGGGTGGTGTTATTTTGTGGCGGAAATGTGGCAATTGTGTGAAGCGGAGCCGGAATGCAAACCATGGGTTGTCAATTTCTACGATTGGATGAAGGCGTTACGCTGCTTGGCGGAGGTCAATCTTCCGCGCAAGACATCGTTGAATCGTTAAGAGTGGCCCCGAACTTGTTCGGAGTTGATGGCGGGGCGAACCGCGCTGTGTCCTTGGGCCTTGATTTGTTGGGGGTCTCGGGGGATTTCGACAGCATCTCGGATGCGACGCGCGCCGAACTGGATCCTGCGATCTTGATCGAGACACCGGATCAAGACAGGACAGATTTTGACAAGGCTTTGGATCTGGTCGAGGCCCCGGTGATCCTGTGCACCGGCTTTACCGGAAAACGCATGGATCATCAGTTGGCCTGCTACTCGGTTTTGGTCCGACAGGCGCGAAAACCGGCGATTCTTCTAGGTGAAGAAGACATCTGTTTTCACCTGTCTCACGACATCACTTTGGATCTGCCATCAGGCACGCGGGTGTCGCTGTTCCCGATGGCCCGTGTTGTTGCACATTGCAGCGGTTTGCGATGGCCTGTCGACGGGCTGGAGTTCGCACCCTGGGGACAATTTGGTACCTCAAACGAGGTGACCGATGGGGTTGTTACCCTATCAGCCGAGGGGGATGGGCTTTTGGTGATCCTGCCACGCGCCTTCCTGCGAGACGCCGTGCGCGTGTTGTGGCAGGGCGACTTATCGCTCTGCCCTTAGACCCGAAGCTCAGAGTCTCAACAGTTCGGGACGTTGACCGCTAGACCACCCAGAGAAGTCTCTTTGTATTTCTCCATCATATCCTGACCGGTTTCGAACATCGTCTTGATGCAGGCGTCCAGCGGGACCAGATGGGTGCCGTCTCCACGCAGCGCCAGAGAGGCTGCTGAGACCGCTTTGATCGCGCCCAGACCGTTGCGCTCGATGCAGGGAACCTGCACCAGTCCGCGTACGGGATCACAGGTCAGGCCAAGATGGTGCTCCAACGCGATTTCGGCCGCATTTTCAACTTGCTCTGGCGTCCCACCCATCACGGCGCACAGGCCGGCGGCTGCCATTGCGCTGGCCGATCCAACCTCGGCCTGACAGCCCGCTTCGGCTCCGGAAATCGACGCGTTGTGCTTTACGATGGCTCCGATGGCCGAGGCCGTCAGCAGGAAGTCGTGGATTCGCGAGCTTGTGGCGCCGGGCACGTGGTTAAGCCAGTAGTAAACCACGGCAGGTAACACACCCGCTGCCCCGTTGGTCGGGCTGGTCACGACCTGCCCACCCGCGGCGTTTTCTTCGTTCACCGCCATGGCATAGACGCTCATCCAGTCGTTGATCGTGTGCGGGGCGGTCAGGTTCAGACCCTGCTCTGCAACCAGACTGTCATAGATGGCTTTCGCGCGACGTTTGACCATCAGCCCGCCTGGCAGAATGCCGTCATGCGCCAACCCACGCTGGATGCAGTCCTGCATGACCTCCCACACCCGGTCGAGCTTCTCGGCAAGTGTGGCTGGACCCATATGCACCAATTCATTGGCGCGTTTCATCTCCGCGATGCTCTTGCCCGAGGCTTTCGCCATCTCAAGCATTTGCACCGCGTTTTCGAACGGGAAAGGATGGGTTTTGGCGTCTTGAGCGTCCAACTTGGCTTCCTGTGCCTGCTCGGCCTCGGTCACGACGAAACCGCCGCCGATCGAGTAATAGGTCTCGCGCACAACCACGTCGCCTTGCGCGTCGGTTGCCATCAGCTGCATGCCGTTGGCGTGACCGGGCAGGGGGTGGTCATAGTCGAAAATCAGGTCGGTTTTCGGTGCGAATTTCAGCGCGCCCAATCCGTTCGGCGACACGGTGCCGCTGGCGTTGATCTCGGCCAGTGCGGCTTCGGCTTTTGCGTGGTCATAGCTGTCGGGCAGGAACCCCGCGAGGCCCAGAATGGTCGCGCGGTCGGTCGCGTGACCGACGCCCGTGAAGGCGAGCGAGCCATGCAGCGAGGCTTTCAGCCCATGCACCTGGAAGGGTTGTTCACGTAGCAGATCCAAGAAGCGGGCACCCGCAACCATTGGCCCCATCGTATGGGACGAACTGGGGCCGACCCCGACTTTGAACATGTCGAATACAGACAGGAACATTTTGACCTCGCTTTATTACGTCAGACCATTGTGCGGATTTTCCGCATGTAGGCGCGTGAAAAAGCGACAGTTTTTACGCCAATCGCGTTCCGGTTAATCTGGGCGTGTCAGAATGAACGCGGCCCCTGCACCCATCAGCAGCACTTGCGCTAGCACCACCCACCACGGGGCGCCCAAAATCAGCGAGATCACAAGGACAAGCGTCATCATACTGGTGGCGAGCGTTTTGGCCCGCCGTGAGATCGCACCACGCTCTTCCCAATCGCGGATGGCGGGGCCGAAATGGGCGTGGTCAATCAGCCATGCTCGGGCGCGTGGGCTGCTGTTGCCGAAGGCAAAGGCTGCGATCAGCAAAAAGGGCGTGGTCGGCAGCACGGGCAGAATGACCCCGAGCAGGCCAAGCGCCACAGCGCACCACCCCAGTGTGAGATAGAAATACTTGCCCATAATTTGCGCCTACGTTGCTGCCAGAACAGTGTCCGGTGCGAAAGCTGGATTGTCCAGATGATGTATTACAGCGCCACCCCTTCCGGTGGATTGGCGGGCGAGGGGGCGCTGAGCGGCGTCGCGCCCAAGCCCTCGGCCTCGATGGCGGCCTGCATCGCCGGGCGGCCCTCGATCCTTTTGGCAAGGCATTTTAGCCGTGGCCAGTGGTCGAGCTGAAACCAAGGTTCCCCTTTCAAGTATAGCGCAAACCAGCGCAGAGGGGTCGCAACATAATAGTCCAGCGCGGTTGGAGCCTCGGACCCGAACCAGGCATGTCCTTCGCCCAACAGCGCTTCGTACCGATCCAAATGCCCGCGCAGGCGTTCGGCGACGATGCGTCGGTGGTCGTCGGCAGGTCCAGCTGTGAACCGCTCTGCATAGAAATGCTGACGCAAGTCCATCTGCAGCCCGTTCGACGCCACCATCATCCACGACAGGAATGCCCCACGATCCGGGCTGTCCGCAGCAGGCGCCAGCCGCCCCGCGCGATCACACAGCCACAGCAGGATGGCTGCGGTTTCAAAGACCACCCCATGCTGGGTCTCAAGCGCCGGGATCGTCCCCATCGGATTGACCTTCAGATAGGCAGGGCCTTGCTGCGCATTGCTGCCGCGATCGACCAGAACGGTTTCATATGGCTCGCCCAGTTCCTCCAGCACAAGCCGGATGATCAGGGAGGCGTTGTCGGGGGCGTAGTGAAGTTTCAACATGGCGCGACACAATCAAATCCACAGCAAAGTGACCAGAAAAAAGTTGCCGGTTTGGCTCGGTGCTCGCCAACGCGGGGTCCGCGCCCTATAAAATGCGAAGCAATTGTTTGGTTTGAGGGATTCGTTGTTATGACCGCAGAACTTTCACCTATCGACACGGCAAAAAGCATTGCGGCGAAATATGCGGTGCAGTTCGTGGAAGACGGGATGAGCATCGGGCTGGGGACCGGGTCGACATCTGCTTGGATGGTCAAGTATCTTGGCGAACGCGTGCGTGAGGAAGGGCTGAATATTGTTGGCGTGCCAACCAGTAACCGGACAGCTGCTCTTGCGCAGGAGGCTGGTCTGCGGGTGGCCACATTGGATGACGTGAAGTGGTTGGATATCACCATTGACGGGACCGATGAGTATGATGCCGAACTAACCTTGATCAAAGGTGGCGGCGGGGCGTTGCTGCATGAAAAGCTTGTTGCCTCGGCGTCGGATCGCATGATTGTGATTGCCGATCATTCGAAATCCGTCGCGCATCTTGGCGCGTTCCCTCTGCCGATCGAGGTCATTCCCTTCGGCCTACAAACCACGCGCGCTACTGTCGAAGCAATGCTGGACGGGATGGACGTGCTGGGGTGGGAAACCGTGGTGCGGATGATTGACGGCGAACCTTTCATGACCGATCAGGGCAACCATATCATTGATTTGCACCTGAAACGGATTGGCGATCCGCGCCATCTGGCGCTTGCATTGAATCAAGTGCCGGGTGTGGTCGAGAACGGGCTGTTTATCGACATTTGCGACATGGTGATCTCGGGCCACGGCGATGGGCGGATTGAAGTGACCGATCTAACGGACGGCACCTTGACCGAGGTGCAGGTGGAAACTGGGCAGGACGCCAACATGTTTGCGGATATCTGATTGGGATCAGACGCGGAAACGTGATCAATGTGACAATTCTGGGGGTGGAAAGCTGTGTGCCAAGCCCCTAGCTTTCAGCGGATGCAAACCCGATGTGATGCGCACCCGACCGGGTGGGACGTGAAAGGCAATGAATATGAGCGGATTTGACTATGACCTCTTTGTAATCGGTGGCGGCTCGGGTGGCGTGCGCGCTGGCCGTGTGGCAGCCGAAGGCGGCGCGAAAGTGGCGCTGGCGGAAGAGTTCCGCATGGGCGGCACCTGCGTCATCCGCGGCTGTGTGCCGAAAAAGCTGATGGTCTTTGCCTCGCAACATGGTCCGGCTGCGGCGGATGCGGCCGCCTATGGCTGGAAGGGCAATGCGCGTGGCACGTTTGACTGGAAGGGCACTTTCCGCCCCGCGCTTCATGCCGAGCTTGAACGGCTGGAGGGCATCTATACCCGCAACCTCGGCAACTCGGGCGCTGATATTTACAACGCACGCGCAGTAGTGAAAGACGCCCACACGGTCGAGCTGTCGACGGGGCAAACCTTCACCGCCAAGCACATCCTTGTGGCCACCGGCGGGCGTCCGTTCATTCCCGACACGCCGGGTGCTGCCGAACTGGGCATCACCTCGAACGAAGTGTTCAATCTGGAAGAGTTCCCCGCGCGAATCCTAATTGTCGGTGGCGGCTATATTGCGACCGAGTTTTCCTGCATTTTCAACGGACTGGGCAGCCACGTGGCGCAGTGGTATCGGGGCGCGCAGATCCTGCGGGGCTTTGACGACGAAGTGCGCGGTTTCTTGGCCGAGCATATCCGCGAACGCGGCGTGGACCTGCATGTCGGTCTTGAAGTCGAACGCATGGAAGAGCGTGATGGCGCGATCTGGGTCAAGGGCACCGATGGGCGTGAAGAGGTCTTTGATCAGGTGCTCTTTGCCACCGGTCGCGTGCCGAACACCGACGGGCTTGGTCTTGAAGAGACCGGCGTGAAGCTGGGTCGCGGCGGAGAAGTGGTCGTCGATGACTACAGTCAGACCTCGGTCCCCTCGATCTATGCGGTGGGCGATGTGACCAACCGGATCACCCTGACACCGGTCGCGATCCGCGAAGGCATGGCGTTCGTCGAAACCGTCTTCAACGGCAACCCGACAAAGCCGGATCACGAGAATGTGGCCTCGGCCGTGTTTACCCAGCCGGAATACGGCACCGTGGGTCTGTCCGAAGAAGATGCCCGCGCGCAGGAAAAGATCGACGTCTATTGTGCCGCTTTCCGCCCGATGCAGAAAAGCTTCATCGGATCGAACGAACGCGTGCTGTTCAAACTGATCGTTAGCCAAGAGACCCAGAAAGTGCTGGGCGTTCATATCGTCGGCGACGGGGCGGGCGAGATGATCCAGCTGGCCGCGGTGGCCGTGAAAATGGGCGCAACCAAGGCTGATTTCGACCGGACCGTGGCCGTTCACCCGACCATGTCGGAAGAAATCGTGCTGATGAAGTCGCCCACCCGCAGCGACTGATCTGACGATTACGACATCTAAACATATGAAAAGGGGGCGCGATGCGTCCCCTTTGCCTTGAAATCTGCGCCCCGAAGGGCCAGTTATGAGCGCGAAACCCTGTTTTTAACACGGAAGGAATAGGACCAGATGGCCAGCGATAATGGCGGTCCCTGGGGCGGCGGTGGAAACCGTGGCGGCTCTGATGGACGTCCCCCCTCGAACAATGATGGCAACCGCGGTGGCAACAATCGCCCCGGCGGTGACAATCCCCAGATCCCGGAAATCGACGAGCTGATGAAAAAAGGCCAAGAGCAACTGCGTGTGCTCATGGGTGGCCGAGGTGACAGTCGCAAGGGTGGCGGTCGCGGTGGTCAAGGCGCAGGCGGTCCTAGCATCGGGCG
>CALJDH010000086.1 GCA_938023895.1 uncultured Aliiroseovarius sp. | reverse complement strand
GGGTCCACGTCGCGGATCAGGCGTTCTTCTCCGGCCAGACAGGTAAAGCGTTGTCCGCGCATTCGGCCGATCAGGGTTAAGCCGACCTCGTTTGCGATCTCGACGCCCCAGGCGGTGAAGCCCGAGCGTGAGACCAGCGCGGGAATGCCCATCTGCGCGGTTTTGATCACCATCTCGGACGTCAGCCGCCCGGTGGTATAAAGAATCTTATCCGCGCCCGAGACATTCTGATCCAGCATCCAGCCCGCCACCTTGTCGACGGCGTTGTGACGGCCCACGTCCTCCATGTAGACCAGCGGGCGATCCCCTTCGCACAGGACCGTGCCGTGGATGGCACCCGCTTCAAGGTACAGCGAAGGCGTGCGGTTGATCTTTTGCGACAGCGCATAAAGCCACGAGGTTTTTACCGGGGTTGCGGGCAGCGTTAGCCCCTCGAGCCCCTCCATCATGTCGCCAAACACGGTCCCCACCGCGCAGCCCGAGGTGCGGGTCTTGCGGGCCAGCTTGTCTTCGTAATCGGTTTCCGTGGCGGTCCGTACGACAACCGTGTCGATATCCTCGTCATAGTCGACGCCGGTGATTTTATCCTCGGTCGACAGCATCCCCTGATTGCGCAGAAATCCCAGCGCCAGATACTCGGGGTAGTCGCCGATGGTCATGGCGGTCACGATCTCGCGCCGGTTCAGGAAGATGGTCAGGGGGCGTTCTTCGACCACGTTGATGGTCACCGGCGCGCCGGTTTCGTCATGACCTGCCACAGCACGGGTGAGGCGTGCCGCGCCGGGGTCGGGCGCGATCAGATATTCGGAAAGATCGAGTTCGGTGGACAATTGCAACTCCTGCACGGACGCCGTAAGCGTTATGGGTAATTTAGGAATTCCCCATGACCGCGTCCAACCCGAAACGACATTTCCTGCGCGGAACGCGCGATGCGCTTCCGTTTCTTCTGGTGATCATCCCCTTCGCTGCCCTTTTTGGCGTGGTGGCGACTGAGGCCGGGTTGAATGTGGCCGAGGTTATGGGTTTTTCCGTTCTGGTTATCGCAGGGGCCGCGCAGTTCACGGCCGTGCAGTTGATGACGGAAAATGCGCCCACGGTGATCGTGATCCTGACCTCGTTGGCCGTGAATATGCGCATGGCGATGTACAGCGCGTCACTGACCCCCTATCTGGGCAGCGCGCCGATCTGGCAGCGCGGCTTGGTGGCCTACCTTATGGTGGATCAGGCCTATGCCTTGTCGCAGATCAAATTCGAGATGGAGCGCGAGCTGACCGTCCCGGAACGGTTCGCTTATTATGTTGGAACGGTCGCCCCCTTGGCGCCGTTTTGGTACGGGGCCAGTTACATTGGCGCTGTCGCAGGCGCGCAGGTGCCACCTGAGTTCGCCTTGGATTTCGCTCTGCCGATCACTTTCCTTGCGATGATCGCACCTGCGCTACGCTCGATGGCACATGTGGCATCGGCCCTGACCTCCGTCGTGTTGGCGTTGCTGATGGCGTGGATGCCCTATGGCTCGGGTCTGCTGGTGGCGGCGATCGGCGCGATGGTCGTGGGGGCTCAGGTCGAACTGTACATGGAACGGAGGGCAGCGTGATGGAAGAGTTGAACCATACCACCGTCTGGTTTGTTATCTTCGCGATGGCGATCGGCAGCTTCCTGATTCGCTTCAGCTTTTTGGGTATTATCGGTGATCGGCAGATGCCCGAATGGGTACTGCGTCACCTGCGCTATACGCCTGTTGCCGTGCTTCCGGGGCTGGTGGCCCCACTGGTTTTCTGGCCCGCCGCGACAGGGGGAAGCCCTGATCCGGCGCGAATGGGAGCTGCTTTGGTTACGCTGGCTGTTGGGTATTTCAGCAAAAACGTTCTGGCCGCAATCCTGTCCGGGGCCGCGACGCTGTACGGGCTTCTGTTTCTACTGGGATAACGCGGCTTAGATGCCCTGCGTGACGATCTTGCCACCCTTATGGGGGTCGTTGTCGCTAAAGGTCTTGGTGCGCACGCCGGGAAGCGCTTCAAACGCGTCCATGATCTTTTTCGGATAATAGCTCTGCGGAACAGATCCGAAGCCCGGGAGGCTGCGCAGGATGGCGCTGACCGACTGGCCACAATGCGCTTTGGGAACTGCGCCATATTGCTCGACTGCGCGCTTGGCCATTTCAGCCACCTGCGGCGAGACAACGATGTCCTGTCGTACCACGTCATAGGTCACGCGGGCGTGGTAATCGATATAGAAGTCCACCGCGGGGTCCGTCATGCCATAAATTACGTCATGGCGTTCGGGCAGGTTGGGGTGGTGGAATGTGCCAGCCGGGTCAAAAATCAGGCGCTGCGATCCGTTGACCATCAGCGCCGAATGCGCGCCCGAGCCGGACGCTTTCGAGATCACAGTGAACAGGGTGAGGGTCGGCGGGCCGTCATGCCGATAGACAGCATCTGCCACGGTCTGATCGCTGGCCCAGATATTGTCTGCACCTCCGCAACCGGCAAGCGCGACAATCAACGAAAGCGCTGCAAGCAATCGTACCATGAAACCCTCTAACCTGAACTATGATAGGGTGGTGGTCTTAGGCGCCAACCAGAGCCAAGAACACCAGAATAGCCAGAATGACGATGACCGACCATTTGGTTGTGGCGACAAAGCCCGCATAGGTTTTTTCCTGGGCGCTGGTTTCCATGGTGCCATGAACGTGTTCAGCCATTGTTCAAATCCTGTTCTGAGTTTGCGTTTTGCACCGAATAACGGATTTCCGGGCCTCTGTCACGGCCCGGATTCTGTTCGTCATACAGTTTGCGATTATTCTTCTTCCAACTGGGCCGCCAGCCGGAACCCGATGCGGTTCGGTTCGGCGCTTTCGATCTGCTTGGGCAGGGCGCGCAGCATGACCGACAACTGGCTGACATGCTGTACCAGTTGGGTTTTTGTGCCCTCGCCGTCGGACCCGTAATAGGTGATGATGTCCGGGTCGAAATAACCGATCCCTTCGATCCGCAGAACGCCCGCATCACCACCAGCAAAGCCCATGGCGACTTCGTGTTCATTGTCCAGCTGATCTTCGAAGTTTTTGATATAGAGAATCAGGCGCTCATAGGCCCATTGCGCGGGGCTTTTCTGTTCGACCGGGGTCTCCGCCACTTTGGCAGGCAGTGGTTGATCCTCGACCACGACAGGCCCGGATTCACTACAGTCAAGATTATGCGCGCGCGGTTGGCGTGCTGGGGTTTTAGGGGCGTCGTCGGACATAAGGCACCATTCTTCATAAGTTACACTCTGCGAAGATTGCACAGGCAAAGCCCGGCGTCACGTCACGATATACTGAACAGAGGAAATCTGGTCGGATGTCGGAAACAGGACAGAAAGGTGGGGGCGCCGCTGAAAATCTGACCGGAAATCAGGGAGGATTTGCATGAAAATCGGTTTTGTTGGGCTTGGGAATGTCGGTGGTAAACTGGCGGGAAGCCTGTTGCGGAATGGCAAGGACCTGACGGTGCTGGACCTGAATTCCGAGTTCGTCGACGGGTTCGTATCGCGCGGGGCCAAGGCGGCAGACAATCCAGCAGCTTTGATGCGCGCGTGCGACGTGGTGATCACCTGCCTTCCGTCTCCCGCGGCGTGTAACGCGGTGGTCAGCGAGATGCTGGACGAAGTCTGCGAGGGCAAGATCTGGCTTGAGATGTCCACCACCGACGAGGCCGAGGTGAAACGTCTGGGCGCCGAGGTTATTGCGCGCGGTGGCGCGGCCGTGGACTGCCCGGTCTCGGGCGGGTGCCATCGGGCGGAGACGGGCAATATCTCGATCTTTGCAGGCTGTGATCGGGCGACGTTTGAACGCGTGCTGCCGATCCTGACGGTTCTGGGGCGCCGCGTGTTGCACACGGGCGAGCTCGGGTCGGCCTCGGTTCTGAAGGTGATGACCAACTATCTGGCGACCGCCAACCTGCTGACCTGCTGCGAGGCATTGGTGACGATGAAAGCCGCCGGGTTGGACTTGGCGACGACATACGAGGCGATCAAGATTTCGTCCGGAACGTCATTCGTTCACGAGACCGAAAGTCAGGTGATTCTGAACGGGTCGCGCGACATCTCTTTCACCATGGATCTTGTGAAAAAGGATATCGGCCTGTTTCAGGACATTGCGGACCGGGCCAATGTGCCGCTGGAAATCTCGCCCCTGATGATCGAAATCTTCAAGGATGGGATCGCGCGCTATGGCGAGCGGGCGCAGTCAGATGACATCATTCGTCGTCTCGAGGAAGCCACCGGGCTGGACATCACCGCCCCCGGGTTTCCCGCCGAGATGACAGATGATGAACCAGAAGAGCCGGGATACGAGGTTGTGCCGCGCGGGCGGGGTTAAGGGGCTTTGCCCCCGTGCGAAACCCTTGCGGGTTTCACACTCCCCCAGGATATTTTAGACAAGAAAAGCGTGTAGAGCCTAGACGGCTTTCCACACCCACGCGCCATCCTCGCGCATAGTGCGGATGGCGCGGCCTTCGTGCAGAAGGTGGTTCAGATGGCCGACGGCCTCGACCAGCGCCAGCCCGTATTCCCCGCC
>CALJDH010000085.1 GCA_938023895.1 uncultured Aliiroseovarius sp. | reverse complement strand
CTTTTTTCGGCCCAACGGGCGGATCGCTCATTGATCATCCGGCCCTAATCGGTCAAATTGCCCGGCAACACAATCACGACAATCAGAGAGTGGCAACAGATGAGTGATCAGGCCCAGACAACGGCAGAGGGTGAAACCCCGGAGCCGACCTATAAACGTGTCATGCTGAAAATCTCGGGCGAGGCCCTGATGGGCGATCAGGGTTTCGGCCTGAACCCGCCGACAGTCGAACGCATCGCACGCGAAGTGAAAACGGTGCACGACATGGGCGTCGAGATCTGCATGGTCATCGGCGGCGGCAATATCTTCCGGGGTCTGCAAGGCTCGGCGCAGGGGATGGAGCGTACCACGGCGGACTATATGGGGATGCTGGCCACGGTGATGAACGCGCTGGCGATGCAATCCGCGCTGGAAGGTTTGGGTGTGTTCACCCGCGTCATCTCGGCCATTCCGATGGATCAGGTGTGTGAGCCCTACATTCGCCGCCGCGCCGTGCGCCACCTGGAAAAGAAACGCGTCTGCATCTTTGCTGCGGGCACCGGCAACCCGTACTTCACCACGGACACCGCCGCCACGCTGCGCGCCAACGAAATGGCCTGCGAAGCGATCTTCAAGGGCACCAAAGTAGACGGTGTCTATGATAAGGATCCGGTAAAGAACGACGACGCCGTTCGCTATGACACCGTGTCCTATGATGATGTTCTGGCCAAGCGCCTAGGCGTCATGGATGCTTCAGCAATTGCGCTGGCGCGAGACAACAACTTGCCGATCATTGTCTTTTCTCTGGATGAACCGGGTGGATTCCGTGGTATTCTTGACGGGCAGGGCACCTACACGCGCGTGGGCGGCTAGGCACACACAAGGGCGGATTTTTGCCCAGAAATTAACCTTTGCCACCGCTGGTTGAGCCAGATCTATACAATCGGGGGGCGGTGGCGTTATACCGAGCACTACAGCTCGTAATAATAAGAGCTTGAAAGACGAAGGGAACGCCGAGCGATGGCTGATGAAGAGTTTGAACTAGATATCGACGATCTGGAACGCCGCATGGAAGGCGCGATTGGCGCGTTGAGAACCGAATTCGCATCGCTGCGTACGGGCCGGGCATCGGCCGCGATGCTGGACCCCATCACCGTCGAAGCTTATGGCCAGCGAACGCCGCTGAACCAGGTCGGCACCGTGAACGTGCCAGAACCGCGCATGGTTACCGTAAACGTCTGGGACAAGAGCATGGTTCAGGCGGTTGAAAAGGCCATTCGCGAAAGTGGTCTGGGGATCAATCCGCAGCTAAACGGCACGATCATCATGCTGCCGATCCCCGAGCTGAACGAAGAACGTCGCCGCGAACTGACTCGCGTCGCTGCGCAATATGCCGAACACGCGCGCGTTGCCGTGCGCAATGTGCGTCAGGACGGCATGCAGCAGATCAAGAAGGGCAAAGATAACATGTCCGAAGACGATGCGAAAATGTGGTCCGACGAAGTCCAAGAGCTGACAAACAAGTTCGTGGCCAACGTGGACAAGGCCCTGGAAACCAAACAGGAAGAGATCATGCAGGTTTAATCCTGTAGCATCCTGTATTTTATAGGTGTCGGATTTGATGGTGAACATGAACAAGATGGATATGCAGGCCGTGACGACATCGCCGCGGCACGTTGCCATCATCATGGACGGCAATGGCCGCTGGGCACAGCGCCGTGGACAGCCGCGTCTTTTCGGACACCGCGCCGGGGCCAAGCGCGTACGCGAGATCGTGCGCGCCTGTCCTGACTTAGGTGTGAAATACCTAACCATCTTTGCCTTTTCGACTGAGAACTGGAAACGTTCTGAGGCCGAAGTTACCGGCTTGATGAGCTTGTTTCGCCGTTACATCACCAAAGAGGCGCGCGCGCTTGTCGAAGAGGGCGTGCGCGTGCGTTTCATCGGCGACCGAAGCCGCCTAGATAAAAAACTGATCAAGCTGATGGACGAGCTGGAAGAGATGACAGGTCATAATGACCATGTAAATCTGACCATTGCTCTGAACTACGGCGGTCGAGATGAGCTTGCGCGTGCCTCGAAGCACATGGCGCAAGACATCGCCAGCGGAGCACTGCGCCCAGAAGCGGTGGATGAAAAAACCATCACAAGCTACTTAGATACAAGTATTTTGCCGGATCCTGACCTTGTCATTCGCACCTCGGGTGAGATGCGCGTGTCGAATTTCCTGCTCTGGCAATCTGCCTATGCCGAATACGATTTCATCGAAACGCTCTGGCCTGATTTCTCGTCAGAGGTGTTCGCAGATGTCATCGCACGCTTTTCTGGGCGCGATCGTCGGTTCGGGACGGTTAAACCGGCCGCAGAATAGGTGTGTCTTGGGCCTTACTTTGACTTGAGACCCAGTCCCGGCAATGCGATAACCCTCAAATGAGTTCTGAAGTATCTTCCTCGAAATGGGCCGATCTTGCGCCGCGCGTTTTGTCAGCCGCCGGCATGGCAGCGATTGCCGTGGCTGCCATCTGGATTGGGGGAACATTCTATTTCGCGATGATCATCGTGGTTATCGGGATGTGTATGTGGGAGTTCGCGCGACTTCTGAACCCCACACCGACGGTGCTGCCCATTGTTCTAGGCTTGGCAGCAGCAGGCGGGATTTTCCTAAGTGGTTTCGGCCCAATCAACGCCCCGGGCGTTATCTTGTCGCCGCAGATTGCGGCCCTATTCCTCGCTCCGGTCATGGGCGCAATTCTAGCCAACCAGTATCGCGTCTTGTTCTTCGCCTATGGTCTTTTGATCATGCTCGCAGGGCTGGGATTTCTTAAAATGGGGCCGGGGGCTTTCTTGGTCTGGTTCATCCTGATCATCATCATCTCGGACGTCGCCGGATATTTCGCCGGGCGGCTTATCGGCGGCAAGAAATTCTGGCCGCGTGTCAGCCCCAAGAAAACCTGGTCAGGGACGATTGCAGGATGGGTCGGCGCTTTAATCCTGGGCCTGATCGGTATGGCGCTTGGATACTTCTCGTTGATCGAGGCACTGCTTTTCCCGCTCATCGCCTTTGCGGGCCAGATGGGGGACATCGCACAAAGCGCCATCAAGCGGAAGGTTGGGGTCAAGGACAGCTCAAACCTGATCCCGGGGCATGGCGGTGTATTGGATCGCTTCGATGCCATGATCGGCGCCGCAGGCGCGTTGGTCCTTCTGACGGGCGTGGGCTCGTTGATTTTTGCTGGCTAAGGGCAGAGCATGAATACTGAAACGGGCACACGCCGCATTTCGATCTTTGGGGCAACCGGATCGATCGGCCAATCCACGATTGATCTGATCCGACGCGATGCCGACGCCTATGACGTGGT
>CALJDH010000084.1 GCA_938023895.1 uncultured Aliiroseovarius sp. | reverse complement strand
ACCTCGAGGAACGGAGACCCCGGATCCAGCAGGTTCGACACGCGATCACGCGGTAGCATCTTGCCACGCGACAGGTGACGGTCGCGGGATTTCTGCCCACCGCCGCCAACGGCGGCCTCGGCAGCATCTGCCACCACCTTCAGGGCGTCTAGGTGCCCCTCGCGGTTTGCTTTATACGCCTCGGATCCGGGCGTGGCTTGGGATTGAAGTTTCATCTCAGCATCCTTCGTGGTTGCAGATTTGCGCGCCATAAGCGTTCAGGTCAGCTTCCAGCGACCAAGCTTGTCGGGCAGTTATAAACAAGTGGCACGATGTGGCAGCCGGACCGCCGCCGGTGCCCCCACCCCATTTCGTGCGCTCATAATCGCACGAGGTGTCACGGAACGTGATCCATGCCCTTTGCATCTCGCGCAGCGCGGGGGCCTGCTTTGGTGCAGAGGAACCCAGCGCCGCCATCTCTTCATCTTCGGCTTTCAGCTTCGTCATCAAAAGGCCGTAGGCGCGGTTCAGTCGGCGATCCCAGTCTTCAAGCTCCAGCCCAAGACAGGTTGACATGCCAACAGTGCTCCACCCTCCTGGGGTGTTTTCCATGCAGGCGTTGGCAGCAGTGCCAAAACACTGATGCGCTTCGCCTTCGGGACCTTTTTCTGCAAGGCAATCGGTGGTCGGCGCGAAAGAATAGACCATGTCCTGCGCGGCGGCGGGTTGCGCCACTGCACTCAACAAGATCATTGCGCCAACCAGAGCTTTCATCACTGCGCGCCCATCAGTTCGCGGCCGATCAGCATGCGGCGGATTTCCGAGGTGCCTGCGCCGATTTCCATCAGCTTGGCGTCACGGAAAATGCGGCTCACTGGCGTTTCGTTCATGAACCCCGCGCCACCCATCGCTTGAACAGCTTGGTGCGCCTGCTTCATCGCTTCTTCCGAGGCATAGAGCACACAGGCCGCAGCGTCCTGACGGGTTACCTCGCCACGGTCACAGGCCTTGGCAACTTCGTAAACGTATGCACGGGCCGAGTTCATCGCGGTGTACATGTCAGCAATCTTCGCCTGCATCAGCTGGAAGTCCCCGATCGGGCGACCGAACTGCTTGCGCTCTTTCATATAGGGCATGATTTCGTCCAGACAGGCGGCCATGATGCCGGTGCCGATGCCCGACAGAACCACGCGTTCGTAGTCTAGACCCGACATTAGAACGGCAACGCCTTTGCCTTCCTCGCCCAGCACGTTTTCGAACGGCACTTCCACGTCTTCAAAGATCAGCTCGGCGGTGTTCGACCCGCGCATGCCCAGCTTGTCGAAGTGTTCCGAGGTCGAGAAGCCCTTCATCCCCTTTTCGATGATGAAGGTGGTGATGCCCTTGGGGCCCGCATCCGGGTCGGTCTTGGCGTAAACCACCAGCGTGTCCGCGTCCGGGCCGTTGGTGATCCAGAACTTGGTGCCGTTCAGCACGTAGTAGCCGTTGCGCTTTTCCGCGCGCAGTTTCATGCCCACAACGTCCGAGCCTGCGCCCGCTTCCGACATGGCCAGTGCGCCGATATGTTCGCCTGAGCACAGTTTCGGCAGGTATTTTGCCTTCTGCTCGTCGGTCGCATTGCGGCGGATCTGGTTCACGCAGAGGTTCGAGTGTGCGCCATAGGACAGCGAGACCGAGGCCGAGGCGCGGGCGATTTCTTCCACCGCGATCACGTGCGCCAGATAGGACATATCCGACCCGCCGTATTCCTCGGGCGTGGTGACGCCCAAGAGGCCCAGCTCGCCGAACTCTTTCCACAGTTCATTCGGGAACGCGTTTTTCTGATCAACTTCGGCAGCGATCGGCTTGATCCGGTCTTGTGCAAAGCGGTGAACCATCTCGCGGATGGCGTTGACGTCTTCGCCCAGGTCGAAATTCATAGAGGTGTTGAACATGGCGGCTTCCTTCCGGATCAGATATTCGGGATCGCATTATTGAACGCTTGTTCAGTTAATGCGCCGAAAGCTCGATTCGCGTCAACAGCCGCGCAAATTCACGCAGCGTCACAAATCCACGGGCAACTCGAAAAAGCGCAACGTGCTAGCAAAGCACGGGTTCACGAAATCTTTAAGCACCGGCCCTAATTTTGCCAAAGTTGAGACAAGAAAACTCCCCTTCTACCTTTACATAAGGCCGGAGCTAATGTGATTGCCGAGTGAACTATGCAAACAGATCTAATTGTGAACGGAACCTTCGATGCCGGGTCTGCGGGATGGACAGGGACCGACCTGGAAACCAACCATTTCGAAACTGCCTATCTGGGCAATGGTTCGACTAACCGAGTTGCCGAACTCGACGGCCACCGCAATCAGATCACAGTGATGGAACAAAGCTTCACCGTCACCGGCACTGGTTCGTTCACAGGCACGTTCAGTATCGACAGCGCGCTAAGGACTGCCTCGAACCCTCAAGCGGGAACCGATGGTTTTACCGTCGAAATCCTTGATAGTTCAGGCGGCGTGGTTGGCTCGATGACTATTCTGCCGACGACGAACAGCTTCAGCACCTATACGATGGATGTGACGTTCCCGGGACCGGGCACGTACACATTGCGCATGACAGAAATCGGAGTGGATGACAGTCTGGGCGCAATTATCGACAATGTCGAAATGCTGGTCTGTTTCTGCAAGGGTACACAGATCACCACCCCCGAAGGACCCAGATTGGTCGAAGAACTGCGCGTGGGCGATCTGGTCAGCACAGCGCGCGGGCCGCAGCCCCTGCGCTGGATCGGTCGCCGGCAGATCACAGAAGCGGAAATAGCGGCAAACGATAAGCTACGCCCGATCCGTATCGACACTGGCGCACTTGGCGCGGGGCTGCCGCTGCGCCCGCTTTACGTGTCGCGTCAGCATCGCATGATTTGCCGCAATCCAGTCGTGCATAAAATGTTCGATACCCCCGAGGTATTGGTGGCAGCGATCCGCCTGACCGCCCTTCCCGGCATTGCAGTGGACATGTCCGAAGAGCCTTCAACCTATTACCATTTGCTGTTTGACCGGCACGAAACGGTATTTGCGGAAGGCGCGCCCAGTGAAAGCCTGCGCATCACGGCAACCTCTCTTGCGTCTCTCAGTGCAGAGGGCCGGGACGAGCTATTGACTTTGTTCCCTGCGTTTTCCAAGCCCGGCGCACCCTTCCCAGAAAGCGCCGCCCCGATCCCGCCAAATGCACGTCAAAAGTCTCTGACCCGCCGCATGGCGAAGAACCGCAAGCCGCCGCTGATTAATGTGGCATAAAACTTAGCCCGCCTG
>CALJDH010000083.1 GCA_938023895.1 uncultured Aliiroseovarius sp. | reverse complement strand
GTCGACAGTCTGAGCCGCGCTGATTTCATGACCGGCGAAGTCGCAAGCACTCCTGCAGAGGGCAGCCTTGCCCCGGATAGCTATGAGGTGAAAGCCGGTGCTGATCGCACAGCGCTGATCGCCTCGATGCAGGACGCGCAGGTCGAAATCCTGGCCGAGGCGTGGAACAACCGCGCGGCGGACCTTCCTTATGCCAATGCGGATGAGGCGCTGGTGATGGCGTCCATCGTCGAGAAGGAAACCGGTCTGGCCGAGGAACGTCGTCAGGTTGCCAGTGTCTTTGTGAACCGCCTGAACCAAGGGATGCGTCTGCAGACAGACCCGACCGTTATCTATGGCATCACCAAGGGGCAGGGCAGTCTGGGGCGTGGTCTGCGTCAAAGCGAACTGCGTCGTGAGACGCCCTACAACACCTATGTGATTGATGCGTTGCCGCCGACTCCGATTGCCAACCCGGGTCGCGCCGCCATCGAGGCCGCGTTGAACCCGGACAGCACGCCCTATCTGTTCTTCGTGGCAGATGGCACGGGCGGTCACGCCTTCGCGGAAACCTTGGCGCAGCATAACGCCAACGTGGCGGAATGGCGCAAGATCGAAGCCGAGCGCGCCAACCAATAGGTTGATGGATCCTTACCGCAGCGCGCGGCACACGCGCGTTGCATTTTGACCGAACGTACGGTCCCGTGTAGTCTCTGACATACGCTAGAAGACGTGAAATCAACGGCCTTGGGCATCCGCCCGGGGCCGTTTTTTCATGTCGCTTGTGCGGACAAGAGCATGAGAGGCAACAAAAAAAGAATGACAATTATTACGCCTTTGGGGAAAGACGCCGCTTCGGAAGATTACATGAAGATCGCAGATGCGTTTTTTCTACGTGTTTTGAAAGAGTTGGATCGCCAGTTGTCTACGGCGGAAACAGGTGGGTGCGAAACCACACCGGAACTGGCGAAAGCCGTGACCGATGTGCGCCGTGCGATGCAAACGGTATTTGAGGAAAGGAAACGTCTTGAACAAAGTGGTAAAGCCGGATTTGGCGGCGGACGAGCGGCAGAGCTGGACCTTGCTCAGGCCCGAGACGAAATCGGGCGCAGACTGGCTTGCCTGCGCGACGCAAGACGAACGCGAGAGCTTTCTGAACGACCTGAGTGACGGGGCGCTAATGGCGCTGCCCTATCTGTTCGAATTCTGGGCCTTGGATCACCAATTGCCGCCCGAGGGGGATTGGCGGACATGGGTGATCATGGGCGGGCGTGGCGCGGGGAAAACCCGCGCCGGGTCCGAATGGGTGCGGTCCGAAGTCGAGGGGGCGGGGCCGTTGGATCCCGGCCGCTCGCGCCGCGTGGCTTTGGTGGGCGAGACGGTTGATCAGGTGCGCGAGGTAATGGTGTTTGGCGAAAGCGGCATTCTGGCGTGCTCGCCCCCCGATCGACGTCCGGTGTGGGAGGCCGGACGGCGCAGGCTGGTTTGGCCCAACGGGGCGATTGCGCAGGTGTTTTCGGCGCATGAGCCGGAAAGCCTACGGGGCCCGCAGTTTGATGCGGCCTGGGTGGATGAACTCGCAAAGTGGAAGAAGGCCGAGGATACGTGGGATATGCTGCAGTTCGGGCTGCGTCTTGGCACGCATCCCCGGCAATGCATCACCACCACGCCGCGCAATGTGGGGGTGCTGAAGCAGATCCTGAAGAACCCCTCGACGGTGACGACCCATGCGCCGACGGAAGCCAACCGCGCCTATTTGGCGAAGAGCTTTCTGGACGAAGTGCGGACGCGCTATGCAGATACACGCCTAGGGCGGCAAGAGCTGGACGGCGTGCTTTTGGAAGACACCGAGGGCGCGCTGTGGACCATGGCAATGCTGGACAAGCATCGCTTGGGGGCAGACACGCCTGTGCTGGATCGGGTCGTGGTGGCGGTGGACCCGCCGGTGACAGGCCACAAAGGCTCGGATGAATGCGGGATCGTGGTGGCGGGCATATTTGCGAAGGGGCCTCCGGGTGACTGGAAGGCCGTGGTGCTGGAAGATGCCAGCGTGACGGCAGCCAGCCCTTCGGAATGGGCCGAGTCAGCGCTGAACGCTATGGAGCGCCATCAGGCGGACCGACTGGTGGCCGAGGTCAACCAAGGTGGCGACCTTGTGGAAAGCGTGATCCGTCAGATCGACGCGACTGTGCCCTACAAGGCTGTGCGCGCGACGCGGGGCAAGGTGACGCGGGCTGAACCCGTGGCCGCTTTGTACGAACAGGGTCGAGTTTCTCATATGGGCAACATGGCCGCGCTCGAAGATCAGATGTGCCGTATGACCAGCCAAGGCTATGAAGGCAAAGGCAGCCCGGACCGCGTGGATGCGCTGGTCTGGGCCCTGCATGAGCTGATCATTGAACCCGTTGCGTCCTACCGCAGACCGCAGGTGCGCACGCTGGGTTAAAGGGTTTTTTAACCCTCACTGGCAAAGTGCCAAACATCGAAAGGCGGGGCGAAAAGCCCGATGGGTCATCAGCCCCGCCTGATCACGAAATGACAAAATATCCGCTGGGTGGCGCGATCGCGTTTTGCCCGGACAGGACAGGTTTGCCCGGTGTCTTCCGGGGGACTGACACCGAGACGCGAAACCAAGGAGCCAAGGCGCATGGTATTTGATTTTCTCAAGCGAGGCGCAGATGACGCAAAGGCCGAGATGCCGGGCGAAGCA